>JAAZVD010000225.1 GCA_018623785.1 Bacteroidota bacterium
GCAGGTTGCGCATCTCATCTTCCACATGAGCCACGGCGGCATCGATCGGGAAGAGACAGCACACATTGTCCGGCTTCGTGACGAAGAGCGCGGGTTCACCAAGAAGAACCGCAATAACTGACAAGCGGTCTGCGCGTCAGGTTATGCGGTCTGGGTGGGCCCGGGCAAACGCTTCCCAATTCTTGTAGGCAGCTACCGAGCGGCTGGCACCGCGGTGGATATGGCACAGGGCCACGGCCAGCGCGTCCGAGGCATCCAGCGTGATGCTCATCCCCTGACGCATTTGGAGCATGGTTTCCACCATGAATCGAACCTGCTCTTTGGAGGCATTGCCGCTACCCGTGACCGCCTTCTTGACTTCCTTGGGCGTGTATTCCGTGACCGGAATCTGCCGGTTCAGGGCAGCCAACATGGCAGCCGCCTGCGCCCGCCCAAGTTTGAGCATGGATTGTGGGTTCTTGCCGTAGATAGGCATTTCCACCGCGCAAAGATCCGGCTTGAACTCTTCGATGAGCTCGGTCACCGCCTCATGGATACTTTTCAGCCTGAGCACGTGTTCGGGTGCCATGCCGGTGTCTTTGTCGGGCTTACCCACCCGGATGACGCCGCTTTCCAGCAAGCGTTCCTGCCCCTCGCCCGTCTCGACAATGCCGAAACCGGTAATATTCGAACCCGGGTCGATTCCGAGGATGATCATGGGGGCGTTGATCAGGAAACTGCAGCGATGGTTGCGTCGTCCATTTCCAGTGTGGAATAGACCGCCTGCACGTCCTGCAGCTCTTCCAAAAGGTCAACCAGCTTCATTACGGATTTGGCTTCATCCGGACCCAGACGGGTGGTCGTCGTTGCGATGCGCTGCAATCCAGCCTCTTCAACCTTGACCCCGGCTTCTTCGAGTGCAGCCTGCACCGCACCAAAGGCGTCGACCGGCGTGGTGACCTCAAAATCTCCGTCCTCGTTGGTCACATCCTCAGCTCCCGCCTCAGCAACCAGCAGGAAGAGCTCCTCCTCGTCAATGCCGTCGCCTGCAATGTCGAAAATGCCTTTGCGCTCAAATTGAAACGCCACGGAGCCCGATTGTCCGAGACCGGCTCCGTACTTGCCGAAAAGGTGGCGCACGTCGGCCACCGTCCGATTGGTGTTGTCGGTCAGGGCCTCCACGAAAATGGCGATGCCGTGCGGGCCGTAGCCTTCGTAGCTGATTTCTTCGTAATCCGCACTCTGGATTTCGCCCGTGCCCCGCTTGATGGCCCGCGTGATATTGTCCTTGGGCATGTTCTCCGCTTTCGCCTTCTCGACGGCCAGGGCCAGTCGGGCATTCATGCCGGGATCGCCACCGCCTTCACGCGCGGCGACCATGATGTCACGGGTAATGCGGGCCCAGCTCTTGGAGCGTCGGGCATCGGTCACGGCTTTCTGCCGCTTGATCTTCGACCATTTATTGTGGCCTGCCATGGGAGAAGAAAATTGAATGGTGATGGGGACGGGTTACGTCTGCGGTGCCGGGAAGCCCGCCGGAGGGGTAACCCAATATACGAGACGGCTGATTCGCGGTTCACGGGCGGTGCGAGCAAATACAGCCATCCAGGATGCTGACATTTTGTCGGGTTTTCTTGGGCGATGGGCGAACCTGAGCTCTGGAGGCGGGTTGTACGTCCTCCAAGCTCACCCAGACAGACAAAACGGCACGTCGTTGCTCAGGAACAACGACGTCAGATTCCACCGCAGTGCAGCCAACTACCGACATACCCATCCTCGACGATCTTGACGCTCCCAAGCAGGTTGCCGTCACGGCCGATGGCAAGCGACAGGTGTATCTGGAGACCTACGGGTGCCAGATGAACGTGTCCGATTCCGAGATCGTCGCCTCTGTTCTCCGGGAGAACGGCTATGGCCTTACGCACGATGCGGATGCAGCGGACATCGTTCTCATCAATACGTGCGCCATCCGGGAGAATGCCGAGCAGAAAGTGCGTCGCCGGCTTGGTGAACTGCGTGCTCAGAAGACCAAATACAATCCGGACTTGAAACTGGGCGTGCTTGGCTGCATGGCCGAACGCCTGCGGGAAAAGCTACTCGATCAGGAGAAGTTGGTAGACCTCGTCGTCGGGCCGGATGCCTACCGGGACCTGCCCAATCTCCTCAATGAAGCTACGGACACCGGACAGGCTGCCGTCAACGTGCAGCTGTCCAAAGAGGAGACCTATCAGGACATCCAACCTGTTCGCTACGACACGAACGGCGTATCAGCGTTCGTCTCCATCATGCGCGGCTGCGATAATATGTGCTCGTTCTGCGTGGTGCCCTTCACCCGTGGACGGGAGCGCAGTCGTCCGGTAGCCAGCATCCTCGATGAGTGCAAGACCCTGGTCGCGTCCGGGTACAAGGAAGTAACCGTGCTCGGACAGAACGTCAACTCGTACCGCGATGGGCAGAACGGCTCCACAGTGGACTTTGCCGAGCTCCTGTACCGGATTTCGCTGATTTCCCCCGAGCTGCGCATTCGCTACTCGACCTCCCATCCGAAGGACTGCTCCGATGCGCTCCTGCACGTGCATGCAGAGCGGGAGAACGTCTGCAACTACATCCACCTGCCCGTGCAGCATGGGAATACCGATATGTTGCAGCGTATGCGCCGTACGTACAGCCGCGAGCAGTACCTGGATCTGGTAGAGCGCGCCAAGAAGATCGTGCCCGGGCTTTCGCTCTCTACGGACATCATTGCGGGGTTTTGCGACGAAACCGAGGAAGAGCACCAAGATACGCTGTCCTTGATGGAGCTGGTCCGCTACGATCATGCCTACATGTTCATGTACTCGGAGCGCCCCGATACCTACGCGGCCCGCAAATACGTGGACAATGTGCCCGAGGAGGTCAAGAAGCGTCGCCTGACCGAGATCATCAATCTGCAGGCAGGTATCTCCTTGGAGAGCAACCGGGCGGAGCTTGGCGCTGAGCATGTCGTTCTCGTCGAAGGTCCAAGCCGGCGTAGCGAAGCGCAGCTATCGGGTCGTACCGATACCAACAAGATGGCCGTCTTCGACAAACAGGATTTCCGTAAAGGAGAGTACGTGCGCGTCAGGGTAACCGACTGCACGTCGGCTACGCTCATCGCCGAGCCCGTCGGCCGAGTTTAGGAGGAGGGAATGGACAGACAGGCGATGCAGGAACGTTTCGGGATCATCGGCCATTCGGCCGGTATCCGTCAGGCCCTGGATCGGGTGCGCCAGGTAGCTGGCACCGAGATTACCGTCCTGGTGCAGGGCGAAAGCGGGGTAGGTAAGGAGCTGTTTGCTCAGGCTATCCATGAGCTATCTGCCCGCCGTCACAAGCCGATCCTGATCATGAACTGCGGGGCCATCCCCGAGGGCCTTATCGAATCGGAGCTTTTCGGAGCGGAAAAAGGAGCCTACACGGGGGCCGTCGAGCGGCGAAGCGGGTATTTTGAGGAGGCCGACGGGGGCACCATTTTTCTCGATGAGATCGGGGAAATGCCGCTGACGGCTCAGGTGCGGCTGTTGCGCGTCCTTGAGACGGGCGAATTCAGCCGGGTCGGTTCGACGAACACGCTCCGCAGTGATGTCCGTGTCATTGCGGCCACCAACAAGGATCTGGCGACGGAAGTCACTGCGGGTCGCTTTCGTGAAGACCTCTATTACCGCCTGTCAACCGTTATTCTGCACGTTCCGCCACTGCGCGAGCGTCGCGAGGATATCCTTCC
>JAAZVD010000226.1 GCA_018623785.1 Bacteroidota bacterium
CCCGTCCGCACCACCCCCGAGACCGAGGAGGTCCTTGAGGCATCGGTGCGATCTACCGGCGTGCCGACCACCAGGGAGAACTGCTGCTGTTCATTTACAAGCGTCGTGGGCGCTTTGATACGAATCTGCACCACTCCCTCGACGGCATCGAAAACCACCTGTTCTACATTATCCCGGGTATTGATTCCCCGCGTGGCTGCGTTGTCTGGATCGTACGGGTCAAGCACCCAAGGGAGGTGGGTGGTGCCCGACTGCTGCGCTGTCAGATCCAGGTCATTGACGAGTGCAGGCGTGGGATCGTCCAGGACCGGGTCGTTGACGGCCGCCGCTGGAGCAGTCCAGACAAGCGTCGCCCGCAAGAGTTGCGCCTCTGAAAGGGGCAGCTCACAGGCCAGCGTCTCTCCAGCAGACACCACACCTTCGAAGACCCATGCAGGATAGGGCCTCGTGGGCCCCAGGAAGCGATCTGCATCAGCAGCCTGCTTTAGGTGTTCTGCCGCACGCTCTGCATTGAGATGTCCCCACCCAAACCGGTAGTCCGGTCCCGGATGGGTACCCGCTTCGTCCGCGCTATGCAGAAGCAGCGCCTTGATGGTGGAAGCCAAGGGAACAGTACCGGGAAATTCGCGCTGCCACAGTTCTTGCAGCAGCACGGCGGCACCGGTCACGACCGGTGCCGCCTGCGATGTGCCGCTCGATGCCCCATAGGCCGTATCACTGCTGGCTTTGGATGACATCAGCGCCACGCCGTTGGCCACGAGGTCTGGTTTTATGCGCCCGTCGTCCACGGGGCCCCAGCCTGAAAATGGCGTCATCACCACATCCTCAGGCGCCGTGACTCTCCACGGGGCATCGGCCGCAGCACCTACTGTAATCACATTCTTGGCCACGCCGGCATCCCCTATCGTGTCGTATCCGGCTACCCCGCCATCGGCACTGCGCACCGTGGTGCTCAGCCGCCACCCGCCATCGAACACATAGTGCGGAGCGCCATCAGGAGGGCCCTGGGATGCCCGCTCGTTCCCGGCAGATTTGATGATGACCAAGTGAGCAGCGGCATCAGCCACGTCATCCCACGAAGCGGCCCGGAGCCCGTATTGCCCGAAGTCGACGTCCTCCCACTCGGATATCGAGGGCGTGCCCATCCATCCCCAGTACCCATCCCCCTGAATGTTCGGAGTCCAACCCAATGGATCACCGTAGGAGTGATTGGACACAAGGACACCATCGAGGGCTGCCTGGGCCATTTCAACGATGTCATTGGTCCAGTCATGGCTGCGAATCCGGGCTTGTGGCGCCATACCCCGGGCCTCGCGCCATGCTCCGGCCGCAGCAATCGTGCCTGCCACATGCGTGGCGTGGCTCGATTCAATGGAAAACCCGTCCCGTCGCTCCATGCGTCCTTTCAGCTCGACGTGGGAGAGGCGGGGATGGCCGTCATCGAACAGGGCCACTACCTGATTTATTCCGCTCAAATCAAGGCCACTGCGTCCGGAAGTAAGGAGAGCATCAATACCGGATGACGCCGCTGCCTCCCGATTGTGTGTGATGCGCATGACCGGGCGCTCTGCCCTCATTCCGATCCACTCCCGGGCAGCGATGAGGGAATCGGAATACCGTGGCGCTGTTTCGATCTCGAGCTCGACCAAGGCCTCGCGCTCGGCAGCCGCCCGACTGCGCTCCTGCGCAAGGAGGGCGCGCAACCGCTCGGTCTGCATGGCGGCGCCCCGAATCCGCTTCAGATCCACGTCTTGTCCGGCGGAGGTCAAGGCGCAGAGGGTCAGGGCTATTGCAACCAGGATCCGGCGAAAGGGCCTGGCCCGGAAAGCCCCCCTGACCCGGAAAGCCCCCCTGACCCGGAAAGCCCCCCTGGCCCGGAAAGGTGGTATTACTCGGCCCCGTGTCACTGACACTCGCGCTTCAGGATGACAAGCGTCATGTCGTCTTCAAACATATCGGATTCATGTTCGAGTGCGTGTACATGCTCGAAGACCTGCGAGACGATGTCGGACGCCGGACGATGGGCATTGCGCCTGATTTCGCGTACCAATCCCTCGGTGTCGAACGGCGTCCCCTCAGTCGTAACCCGTTCGGTTATGCCGTCGGTATACAGAGCCAGTATGGCGCCCTCGGGCACTACGGCATACCCACGCTGGAGGGGAATATCCGGAAGCGGTCCCATGATAGGTCCTGTGGGCTCCAGCTCCGTCACAGAATCCTCGGTAATGATCAAGCCCGACGTATGGCCGGCATTCGTGTAGAGCAGTCCGCCGGCGCGATGGAGTTCGCCGTAGAACACCGAAACGAAGCGTGTCGAAAAGGTGGTTCGATTGAGTTCGCGGTTCAGCTTCTTCATGGTGTAGATCATCTTCATGTTGATGCCTACGCCCATGCGAATACCCATGAGTACGTCGCGTACAAGAAGGGCCGCCGGGAGGCCATGCCCCGATGCGTCTCCGATAGCCAGCCCTAGCAGTTCTTCCTCAAGGTCGATGAAATCATAAAGGTCCCCGCCGACAGCCTCGGCGGCCTCGGACCGCGCCGCAATGTCCCAGCCCGCAAAGGTCGGTGCCTTGCGCGGAAGGAGGCTTCGCTGGATGGCGGCAGCTGTAGCCATCTCGTTTTCTGCTGCGTCGTGCTTGAGGCGGTAGTTGAGGGCAAACCGCGCGCCGTTGAGGCAGAAGGCCACCTCGTCCCGGATCCAACCGGTGCCCAGGGTAAAGAGCATCAGGTAGCGGTGTCCGGGGGGGCCATCGATCAGAAGCGCTACGAATTCGCGGGCGTGCCCTTCGGGCGAATGGTACCAGGAAGGGATTTCCCACGCATTCTCGAATACGAACGATCCGTGCTCGACCACCATTCGTACGGTAGGGTCTTGCTCAGTAAGCCGTGCAGGAAAGATGGTCTCTTCGCTGCTGACGTGCAGCAGTTCAAAGACGCCGAAGAGTTCGCGGTAAAGGTGTCCGTGGTCAAATCGCAGTTCGTCTCCGAAGGAAGCCACCAGATCATCCATGATAAACGGCAGCGGAGCACCTTTGTCGCCATCGCTGGCAATACGTGCCAGCAATCGGTCCATCTTCCGGTAAAATTGTTTGGGATCCATCATAGCCGCTGCCGACATAGGCTCGGCTTACGCCGATCGAGGAGGGTTCAGACTCCTGTTACACGCGTCAGAACGGTGCCGTTTCATTGCCTTCGGGAAGAGCACCTGAATTCGAATCCTCGGGCAGATAATCCCCGGGTCCGTAGTAGGTCGTCAAGTTCTCAAATCGAGCGTGCTGATGCACGAAAGCCAGCGAGACATCTCCAATGGGTCCATTTCGCTGCTTACCGATGATGAGCTCGGCCAGCCCCTCGGTCGAGTTGCCGTTTTCGTCCACCGTGATGCCGTAGCGCTCGGCGCGATAGATGAAGGCCACCACGTCAGCATCTTGCTCGATCGATCCCGACTCGCGAAGGTCCGAGAGCTGCGGGCGCTTGTCCCCGCCGCGCGTTTCAACGGCGCGCGAAAGCTGCGACAGGGCGATGACGGGCACATTGAGTTCCTTGGCCAGGCCCTTGAGCGATCGGGATATATGGGCGATTTCTTGCTCGCGATTTGAGCTCTTGTTAAGTCCTGTACCGTGCATCAGCTGCAGGTAGTCGACGATGATCAGGCCGATATCGTGTTCGGCTTTGAGGCGGCGGCATTTGGCTCTGAGCTCGAGGACCGTCAG
>JAAZVD010000227.1 GCA_018623785.1 Bacteroidota bacterium
GAGGGCATCATTGGGGTAGGCCAGGATGCGACGCCACCCAAGCCACTCTGCACCTGCACCACGTCCATCAAGAAGCGCATCATGTGCACTCACGACGCGACGATTGAGGCCTTCGCGAAGGTGTTCTGCCACAAAAGGATCCGATCGGTGCTGGTCCAGAGTAATCATGAAAATGTGTGTGATGGATGGTTGCGTGATGGGGGAAGGTGAGTACTTCTACCAGATGTTCGCAAATGGGCAGGAGCTCCCCCTTATCTTGGGCTGCAAAGGTACGCAGATCATCAGGTGCGATGCGAACATTGATCTCTTTCGAAGATGCTTTGGCCTGCGTGACGGCGCAGGCCCGGGTCCTGCCGGCCGAGCCGGTTCGCCTCGAGGATGCGTTGGGGCGGACGCTTTCCGAGCCCATCATTGCGTCTGCAGATATCCCTCCATTTGCCTCCTCGGCCATGGATGGATTTGCTCTTCGAAGCGCGGATGTCTGCGAGGGGCACACGACGCTTGAGGTCATCGGACATATTGCCGCCGGCGATCCTGGAGGCCCTGTTGTGACGGCAGGCACCTGCGTCGAGATCATGACAGGAGCACCGTTCCCAGAGGGTGCCGATGCCGTAGCCCCGGTTGAATGGGTGCAGGAGCGAAAGGAAAGCCGTGTTACCTTCGGCCGGTATCCCGAGGCTGGGAAGCATGTTCGCCCTGCGGCGGAAGACGTGCGCGCTGGCGAGGTTGTTTTTTCCCCCGGCCAGTTGGTTACGCCCCCGGTGGTCGGGATGCTGGCTGGCCTTGGTCGGGATGTGGTGTCGGTGCGACGTGTACCACGGGTACGGATCATAACTACTGGCAATGAAGTCATTCGGCCTGGAAACGAGGTGGGTCCGGGGCAGATTTACAATGCCAATGGCCCTGCCCTGCAAATGCAGGTGCATGCAGCCGGAGGCCGATGCGATGGGTATGAACATGCCGCCGATGATCCGGATGCCCTGGCCGCACTGCTGGCTTCAGGTAGCGAATCGGATCTTATCCTCTTTTCAGGCGGTGTATCGGTTGGTGATCATGATCACGTCAAGGAGGTCCTCATCAGGGCTGGGGCAGAGATGATGTTCTGGAAAGTGCGTCAACGGCCCGGTAAACCGCTTGCGTTTGGACGGCTTGGTGAAACACTTTTCTTGGGCTTGCCCGGAAACCCCGTCTCTTCGGCTATGTGTTTTGACATCTATGGTCGGACCATCATTGAGCGCATGCTCGGACGGCAAGGCACGGCAACGCCGCCCATGATTGCCCGCCTGCGTCGGGATATCGGTAAGGTCCAGGGTTTGCACTTTTTTACCAGAGGCGTAGCCACGGTAAATGCCGCTGGAGAGCTCTGGGTTGAGGACACGGGTTCTCAGCGATCCAACCTGTACACTTCCGTTGTTAAGGCCAACTGTATCATCCATCTCCCCGAGGACACCGCCCTAGTCCACAAAGGAGGCCTCGTATCCATTCAACTCTTGCCGTGGGTCCAACCCGTCTCGGAGCAGGATCAATCATGAGATCGGAGCCGCCGATCAGTTTTTGAACACGGGCTCAAGTCCTCTGACCGGTTGTTCTAGCGGCTTTTGGGGACGCTTGCTACGACGCAGTTCTACCTCGTAGGCCACTTTGTCTGAGCGGTAGAAGCGTTGCTGATAATAGACTTGCTTATCGGCATCGGAGTACGTGGTGCGCTCAATCAGCAGGAGTGCGCGCCCCCATGGGACATCGAGGTGTTGGGCCACATCGTTGGGGGCATTGATCGCTTCGATGCGAAAAGCTCCTTTGCATACACAGATGCCGTGTTCCTCTTCCAGAACACGGTAAATAGTGGTGGCTTCGAGGTCTTTTTGAAGCAGCAGGTGCGCGTAGAACATGGGTATCCATGTCCGGTCGTAGGCCAAGGGTTCCCCATTTCCCTTGCGCAACCGGTCAATTCTGTACACACTGGTGCCCTCTTCAAGCCCCAGGGCCTTGGCCACTCGGGGTTCTGCTTTTTCCGGACCCTCCTCAAGCACGATGGACTCCGGTTCTAGGCCGGCGGCATGCATGTCCTCCACAAAGTCGGACAGATGGTCCAGGCCGTGGTGAAGGCGATTATCAGCTACGAAAGAGCCGAGACCTTGCCGCCGGGAGATGAGCCCTTCATTTTCCAGGGTTTGCAGCGCTCGCCGGATCGTGATACGGCTGACCCCAAAGCGTTCTCCTAGCTGATTTTCTGAAGGAAGCTTGTCGTTTTCAAGCAATGCTCCCGATGCGATTTGCTCACGGATCCAGGAGCTTACACGCTCATGGCGCGGGGTGGCTGTCATGGCCATGGCTGTGAGGGGTGTTGGTTGGGTGGTTTATCACAAACGTGTCATTACAGGCAAAAGATCCACCAACCTGTAATGACAATACGAATCACCCTTGATGAGACTCCCATGGTGCCTGCATGATGCCTTTTCGGAACGGCGGTAGGGTACCCGACCCCGAAGCGCTTATCAGGCTACGATTCGAGGAAGCTCTACACGAACCCGCGTACCCTCTTCGTTTGAAGAATGTACAGCAATCGATCCTCCATGGGCCTCGGTCACGATACGCGCATAGGTCGTTCCAAGGCCGGTTCCTCCACTCCCGGTCTTTGTCGAGTTGAACTTTTCAAAGAATGTGGCAAGGCGATCTGGGGGCACGGCCGGACCGCCGTTCGTGACATCCGTGATGACACTGCTTGGGCTCAGAGAGCAACGGACCCGCACCCCATCCTGCCACACCGATGGGTCTGCACTAGCCACATGCTCAACGGCGTTTTTGATCAGGTTCTTGAACACTCCCGGCAAGAAGGAAAGGTCAGCCGAAACACGGGCGTCGAGCGATGCCGGCTGAAGCAGAATAGGGACATCGGCAGCCATGGAGGCATCCACATCTCGAATGACATCCTCAAGGATGCCATAGAGGGGAACGGGCATGAGTGAAAAAGCATGACCGCCTCGCTCGACGTCATTGAGATCCTTGAGGTCCGAGAGCAGTCGCTGCATGGAAGCCGCCCCGCGCACAATGGAGGAAAGCCAAGCGCGTGGCTTTTCCTCAAGCTTCGGACCCACAAGGGTTGAAAGCATGTCCGCATACCCGGAAATAGGGTTGATAACATTGTTCAGCTCGTGCCGCAGAAAGGCGTCCTGTTCCCTGCGTAGCTGCTCAATTCGCGCCAGTGCCTCGGACAGCTCGTCAACCCGAAGGCTCAGCTCCCGCCGCAAGCGCGACAGCGTCAAGTGTGTCTCCACGCGTTGTAGCAGCTCGGAAGACTGGAAGGGCTTGGTTACATAGTCGACAGCCCCCATCTCGAAGCCCTCGATGATACTCTCCGTCTGGACCTTTGCCGTCAGGAATATGACGGGAATCGAACGCCAGGCCTCATGCTCCTGCATGCGCCGGCACACTTCGAACCCATCCATGACGGGCATCATGACATCCAGTAGTACCAAATCGGGCGTGATACGCTCAAGGGTAGTCAGCGCTTGTTCGCCATTAGTGGCCACATTGATATTGTAGCCGGCATCACGCAACAAGCTTCCCAGTACCAGGATGTTTTCCTGGGTGTCATCGACGATCAGGACAAGGCCGTTGGCATCACGCATCAATGAAGGCGGGGAATTGTTCAAAAAGTTTGTTCAGGGCACCCAAGTCGAACTGCCTGGCC
>JAAZVD010000228.1 GCA_018623785.1 Bacteroidota bacterium
ACCTATGGCCATATTGCCGCTTATCTGGGCTCAAAGCGCGCAGCGCGCACCGTTGGGTGGGCGCTGCGCGCAGCGGCATCTTCAGGACTGCCCTGCCACCGGGTCGTGAATCGTTACGGGGGCCTGAGTGGTCACGCAGCGTTCGGCGGACCGCATGTCATGGAGGATCTGCTCAAGAGCGAAGGCATCCAATTCGTTGACGACAAGGTTGTCGATATCGATCAGCATCTTTGGATGCCTGGTGCAGACGACTGAGGAATATCAGCGCAGCGCGTCGAGTACGTCGAAGAAGCCCGGAAAGGAGACGTCCGCAATGCCGGCATCCTGAATACGTGTTTGGCCCGTTGCCGTCAGACCGGCAACAGCAAAAGCCATGGCAATACGATGATCATGATGGGTGGCAATATCCGCTCCCGTCAGCGTGCTACCTCCTGTAATTGCCAAGCCATCCTCGAACTCTTCTACCTTGGCGCCCATCGCCCTTAGTCCGGTTACAACGGCTGCGATGCGGTCCGATTCTTTGTGCCTCAGTTCGCTGGCGTCCCGGATCTCTGTTACGCCCTCGGCCAGTGCACCCGCCACGGCCAGAATCGGGATCTCGTCGATCAGGTTGGGGATGATATCGCCATCCACTCTGATGCCTGTCAGCTGGGCTGATTTTACGACCAGATCGCCAATGGGCTCGCCGCTGACCTCGCGTTCGTTTTCGACACGGATATCGGCGCCCATGGCCCTCAAGACGTCCATCAGGCCCGTGCGCGTCGGATTCAATCCGACGCGCGGCAAGCGAATCAAGGAGCCCTCGAGCAAGGAAGCAGCCACAAGGAGAAATGCCGCTGCCGAAAAGTCGCCAGGTATGCTCCAGATGCGTGCCGGCGGTGCCACCCCGCCCGTGGCGGAGATGATCCTGTCTTCGCCCGTTTCGAACCGGCTAAGTCCAAGCATCCGTTCGGTGTGATCTCGAGACGCTTCGGATTCAATGACCGATGTCTCACCATCAGCATACAGACCGGCCAGCAGGACACAGGACTTGACCTGTGCCGAGGCTACAGGCAGCCGGTAGGAGATCGCCTTCAAAGGTGCCTCGCGGCCGAATATGACCAGCGGCGCATGCCCATCGACGGCGGATAACTGCGCCCCCATTTTCTGTAGTGGGTCGATGATCCGTCGCATGGGGCGCACTGAGAGGGAAGCATCCCCGATCAGACGGGTATCGAAGGGCTGCCCGGCCAGGATACCGGACAGTAGTCGCATCGTCGTTCCCGAGTTGCCGCAGTCGAGGTCACCTGCCGGTTTCTTCAAGCCTTGCAGCCCCTGTCCGTGGACTACGAGGTCCCCTTCATCTTCCTCCACCGTGACACCCAATGCCCGAACGCAAGCAAGGGACGATTGCGGATCGGCTGCATCCGGAAAGCCCACGACCCGTGACGTGCCCTCCGAAATTGCGGCGAACAGGATACTGCGGTGGGCGATGGACTTATCGGCAGGCACATCGACGTTCCCCACCAATGAATCGGCGCCCTCAATCACGCGGAAAATGCTCATGAAGTGACCTCATCGCTCGCCGAGCCAAGAATCTCGCGAGTTGCTTCAGCCATCATCGCACTGCGTTCCGCGTGTGGCAGAAAGGCATGCCGAAACCCGTTGATTGCTGCTGCCCGGGTTTGTTCGGCGCTCAGTCCGCACCGCGAGTGTGCCAGCCAGAGCTCACCTGAGGTAGTGGTATGGCTGAAGAGACGGCTATCCGTGTTTATGGTGACGGGTACCCCGGCATCGGCCAAGTGCTTCAAGGGATGTGCCTCATACGAGGACACGACCTGCGTTTGAACATTGCTGGTTGGACATACTTCCAGGGGGATCTGCCGATCTACCACGAATTGCAGAAGATCCGGATCGTCAATCAGTGTTACACCGTGTCCGATCCGGTGTGCGCCACAGAAAAACAGGGCTTGGCGGATAGATTCCGGGCCCCATGACTCGCCGGCGTGGACCGTGAGATTCAGCAAGCTGTTGCGCGCATGGTAAAAGGCATTCAGATGCTGTTTAGCAGGATTACCTGCCTCGCCCCCAGCCAGATCAAAACCTACTACGCCACGGCCCCTGTAGCGCTCAGCCAGCTCAGCTTGCGCAACCGATGCGTCAACAAATCGGTCCCTGAGAGCGCATACGATGACGCCCGAGCGGATGCCGTACGCTGTCTCTGCCCGGCGCAATCCATCCAGGACGGCCTCCATGACGGCATCCATAGAAAGCCCCTCGGCGGTATGCAGGATGGGCCCATAGCGGATCTCCAGCCACCGCACGTTCTCTTCGGCAAAATCAGCTGCCATTTCGAATGCAATCCGGGACAGCACTTCCTCGGATTGCATCAATCCGATGGTGTACTTGAACCAGGCCAGGTAGTCCCAGAGGTCGCTGGACTCATCTACTTTCCCGAGTTCCTTTTGCAGGCCCTCCAGTGTAGTGGCGGGCAGAAGATCCATTTTGCCCTGCCGGTCCGCCTCCTCGAGCATAGTCTCAAGGCGCATGGCACCATCAAGGTGGGAGTGGAGCTCTGCCTTTGGCCACGAGCGTATGATATGTTCGTTCAATTGCATGCCCCCAAAATAGGGATCTCCATTCGATAGCACGAACGAACCCACGAAGGATTCTCGTCTGCTTAGTGGAGGAACCACCTGCAACGTCGTATCGTTGTTGCCCGCACATCACACGCACTTCTGATCGTTTCCAACCCGCACCGATATGGGAAGCCTGGGACCTTTTGAACTCGTACTCATTTTCTTGGCCATCCTGCTCATCTTTGGAGCCAAGCGCATTCCAGAAATCGCCCGTGGTTTGGGAAAGGGGATCAAGGAATTCAAGTCGGCCACGAATGAGATCTCCCGGGAGCTCAACGTCAATGAGCCCCCGACACGTATCCACCCGAACCCTCCTCAGCAGGGACAGACCGCTCCTCGTCAGAGCGAGTACCAGCCGGACACCAACGAAGGCGCACACCCACAGTAGGTCCCCGACGTGGATACCGTAGCCTGCTGAGCAGGTAAAGCGTGTCGATTTTCGACAGGTGTTTACAGAAATGCGATTGAAGCCGGCGGGCTTTGCCCGTAACATGGGGCTTTCGAGTCGGCGCGGGCGATACGTGTACGTCGCATCTCAAGCCTCCTGATCCAACCAAGCAAACCCACGGACCATGGCCATTCTGGTTGATACTAATACGCGCCTTGTCGTGCAGGGCTTTACCGGCAAGGAAGGGTCCTTCCATTCCGAGCAGATGATCGAGTACGGAACCCCGCTGGTGGCTGGAGTGACGCCAGGCAAGGGTGGTACCAAGCACCTCGACCGCCCCGTATTTAATACCGTATCGGAGGCCGTCGAGAAAGAGGGCGCCAATACGTCGGTTATTTTCGTACCACCCCCGTTTGCTGCCGATGCCATTCTGGAGTCGGCCGAGGCGGGCGTAAAAACCATTATCTGCATCACGGAGGGTATTCCGGTTGCCGATATGATTCCGGTTTATGCCTACGTAAAAGAGAAAGGCGCCGCGCTCGTCGGACCCAACTGCCCGGGCGTCCTGACACCGGGACAGGCCAAAGTTGGTATCATGCCAGCCATGATTTTCTCGGAGGGTACGGTGGGCGTTGTTTCCCGCAGTGGTACCCTTACCTACG
>JAAZVD010000229.1 GCA_018623785.1 Bacteroidota bacterium
AGGTTCTGCCAGAATTCCTCTTTCAGGGCGCTGACCTGGTCGATGGCCAGGCGAAGTCCATCTGTTGTACGGGACATACCGACCTGGTCCCAGATAATGCGTCCGAGTTCTCGGTGGAACTCCATCACGGTCTTTTCCCCGTTGATGTTCAGCAGCTTCTGGATGCGGGCATCCGCGGCTGCTTCTGCTTCCCGGAACGCGTCGGCATCGGTAGACACATCGCCAAAGCTCTGGTTGGCTATGTAATTGCCGAGTGTGTAGGGAATTACGAAATACCCGTCGGCCAGACCCTGCATGAGGGCTGAGGCGCCTAAGCGGTTGGCACCGTGATCGGAGAAGTTGGCTTCGCCCAGAACAAATAGCCCGGGAACCGTGGACTGCAGTTCGTAATCCACCCAGAGGCCGCCCATGGTGTAATGGACGGCGGGGAAGATGCGCATGGGCACCTCGTACGGATTTTCGCCAGTAATGCGCTCGTACATTTCGAAGAGGTTGCCGTAGCGGGCCGCGATCGTATCCCGCCCGAGGCGGTTGATGGAGTCTTTGAAGTCGAGGTACACGGCCAATCCCGTCTCCCCAACGCCGCGACCTTCATCGGTAGCCATCTTGGCATTTCGTGACGCCACATCCCGCGGAACGAGGTTGCCGAAGCTGGGATACTTGCGCTCGAGGTAGTAGTCCCGTTCGTCTTCCGGAATATCCTGGGGGCGACGGGTATCGCCCTGTTTTTTCGGCACCCAGACACGCCCATCGTTACGAAGGGACTCGGACATCAACGTCAGTTTGGACTGGTAGTCTCCCGAAACGGGGATACATGTCGGGTGGATCTGCGTGTAGCAGGGGTTGGCAAAGTAGGCTCCCCGCTTATGACAGCGCCACGCGGCAGTCACATTCGAGTTTTTGGCGTTGGTGGACAGGTAGTACACGTTGCCATAGCCGCCTGTGCACAGCAGTACCGCATCACCCACATGACGCTCATAGGCGCCCGTTACGAGATTGCGGGTAATGATGCCTCGCGCCTTGCCGTCTACCACCACCAGATCCAGCATCTCGCGGCGCGAAAACATCTCAATGTTGCCCGCGCCAATTTGCCTGCTCATGGCCTGATAGGCACCGAGCAGAAGCTGCTGCCCTGTTTGCCCCTTGGCGTAGAACGTGCGGGAGACCTGGGCTCCTCCGAAAGAACGGTTGTCCAGCAGGCCGCCATATTCCCTGGCGAACGGGACGCCTTGGGCTACGCACTGATCGATGATGTTGTTGGAGACCTGCGCCAGACGGTACACGTTGGCCTCTCGGCTGCGGTAGTCCCCGCCCTTGATCGTATCGTAGAACAGGCGCCAGATGGTGTCTCCGTCGTTGGGATAGTTCTTGGCCGCATTGATACCCCCCTGGGCGGCAATCGAGTGTGCCCTGCGCGGCGAATCCTGGATACAGAAGCTCTTGACGTTGTACCCCAGCTCTGCCAGCGAAGCAGCGGCCGAACCTCCGGCCAGTCCGGTGCCGACCACGAGCACAGTGTGCTTCCGCTTGTTTGCCGGGTTGACCAGCTTGATCGTGTTCTTGTAGTTGTCCCACTTTTCCTTGAGTGGGCCCGCAGGAATTTTGGGGTCGAGAACCGTTGACATGGTATACGTCGGATGGAGATCGAATCAGGAGAACTCAGGCAGTCGCACAGGCGCGGGTCAAATCATACCGAAATACAGGGCCAGCGGCATGACAATGAATCCGATCCCGATCCCAAGGCCGAGGAGGCCTCCGATCGCATGTACGATGGGGGAGATGGACGGACGCATTGCGCCGAGGGACTGTAGTGCACTCCAAACGCCGTGCCGCAGATGCACGATGAGCAGCAGCATGATGGCCGTGTACCCGAAGGTGTACCAAGAGGTGGCAAATTTCTCACGCACCAGCTGCGCCAGGTCCCTCATTTCGACGCCGTCAACGACCGTTACATACGCGGCATCGGCATTGCCGGGCCCGCCAGGTCCGAACTTGAATGAAATCAGGTGAAAGACCAGGAAGACCAGCAAGATGATGCCGGTAATGATCATGGAGCGCGAGCTGGCCGATTGCTTGCTCGGTCCACCAGCGCTTCGGTACACGGCGTATCCCTGCGGGCGAGCCTTTCGCTTCCCGAACCAGATCTTTACGCCGTTCACGGCATGGGCCAGGAAGAAAAGGAGCAGCCCTACTTCGACCGCGTAGAGGAGCGGGCCGAGACTGGCCAGGAAGTGCGCGTATTCGTTGTAGGCGTCGTCTCCCGAGAACATGGCCAGATTCCCGATCATGTGCATGAGCACAAAAAATGTCAGCCCAAGTCCCGTAATTCCGGTTATCAGCTTCTTGCCGATGGGCGAATTCAGGTGGGTCGAAAGACTCATAGCTGCAATGCCTGCCTGTGGGTGTGGTCTGTGGTTACCGCCTCCGTCAGAGGGAATGCCCGAAGGTACGGAATGCAGCATTGGAAGGCGCCCACAGATCGAGGCGGGCAGCCCACATTTAACAAACTGTGCACGGAAGCAATGGTTGCCTCCGACAGAAGCGTTCAATGAGCGAAAACATCCATCTGCGAAGGTAACCCGCGGGAGGAACGGAGCCGTCAATTCGAGTGGGCGCTACGACTGCCGACCCGTGCTGCGATCCCGCGGGCCGTCATAGGCGGCCCGCGGCCGAATCAGTCGGTTATCGCTCCACTGCTCAAGCAGGTGCGCGGTCCATCCTGTTATCCGGGCCATAGCAAAAATGGGCGTGAAGAGGTCCTTTGGAACGCCCAATGTGCTGTAGACCGAGGCCGAGAAAAAGTCCACATTCGGGTACAGCCCCTTCTCCCGCTCCATGATCTCCATGATGATCAGACTCATGTCGTACCAGGTTCGGTTGCCCGCTTCGACAGCCAGGGACTCGGACATCTCCCGCAAGATGCCTGCCCGTGGATCCAGTGTTTTGTACACCCGGTGTCCGAAGCCCATGATGCGCTCTTTGCGAGCCAATCGATCCTTGACCCAGGATCCCGCGTCCGCGCCCGAAGTGGCAATGGCATCAAGCATATCCATCACCCGCAGGTTGGCACCGCCGTGAAGCGGTCCTTTAAGCGCTCCGATGGCACCGGTAATGGCTGAATATACGTCAGACAGGGTGGCACCGATCACACGACCGGCAAAGGTAGACGCATTCAGTCCATGTTCCGCGTGCAGGATCAGACAGGCATCAAAAATGCGGACTGCCTGCTCTCCGGGTTCGCGTCCTTGCAGCATGTACAGGAAATTGGCTGCCGTGGACAGGTCGGGTCGGGGCTGTACCATGGGCAGGCCCCTGCGGGCACGGTCAAATCCGGCCAGCAGGACCGGGATCTGGGCTGTAAGGCGGACCGCTTTGCGGTAGTTGGCCTCGGGGGACATATCATCAGCGTCAGGATCGAACAGGGCCAAGGTCGAGATGCCGGTTCGAAGGAAAGCCATGGCGTCGGCATCTTCCGGGGTCATGACCATCAGTTCCCGAGCCATCGGTGGCACGGGCCGCTCACTGGTCAACTGTCGGTTCAGCATTGCCAGCTCCGATGGTGAGGGCAGTTCTCCCTGCCACAATAGCCAGGCCACTTGCTCAAAGGTGCAGTGCCGTGCCAAATCATCGATATCGTAGCCTCTGTAGACCAACGTC
>JAAZVD010000230.1 GCA_018623785.1 Bacteroidota bacterium
ATGCCCCGGAACAAACGCTCCCGTGGGATGATGCGGTATTGCTGGCCTTGACCTACGCCGAGGTACCATACGACATGATCTATGACGATGATGTTCTCGGGGGCGCTTTGGACGAGTATGACTGGCTGCACTTGCACCACGAGGATTTTACGGGCCAGTTCGGCAAATTTTTCAGCTATCGGGCCACGCCGTGGTACATTGAGCAGCAGCGACAGGCAGAGATGGCAGCGCGACGTAATGGGTTCCGCAAGGTGAGCGAACTGAAACTGGCAGTTGTGAGCACGATTCGGGAATACGTCGCTGGTGGCGGATTCCTGTTTGCCATGTGCTCAGGAACCGACACGTTCGACCTGGCCCTAGCGGCGCATCAAACGGACATTGTGCCTGCTGAATACGACGGGGACCCGGTGGATCCCGACGCCATGAGCCGGTTGGACTTTACACAGACATTTGCCTTCCACGAATTCCGTCCGGTCTTCAATGCCCGTGAGTACGAGTTTTCTGACATTGATTCCGGCCCGCCTCCCCAGCCGTTACGCAACCCGGCCGTGGATTATTTCACGCTCTTCGAGTTCAGCGCCAAGTACGATCAGGTTCCGACGATGCTGACCCAGAACCATGTCCCGACCATCAAGGGATTCATCGGGCAGACGACTAATTTCCGCAAACACCTGATCAAACCCAATGTGGTCATCATGGCCGAAGCACCCGGCCGTAATGAGGTCCGGTACCTGCACGGTTCATTTGGCGAGGGCACCTTCACGTTCTACGGAGGACACGATCCGGAGGACTATCAGCATTTCGTAGGCGAGGAACCAACCGACCTCAACCTGCACAAGCACTCTCCCGGGTACCGCCTGATCCTGAATAATATCCTGTTCCCCGCGGCCAAGAAAAAGAAACAGAAAACGTGATCGAGTCTCCTGCTGGCAAACCCCCGTCCGATTCGCACACCATCATGAGCGAATTGGTTCTCCCCAACGATACGAACGGACTTGGCAACCTGATGGGAGGACGACTGCTCCACTGGATGGACGTGTGCGCCGCCATTTCGGCGCAGCGCCATGCAGGCGTCGTATGCGTTACGGCTTCGGTCGACACGGTCGAATTCCACTCGCCTATCCTTCAATCTGAAATCGTCACCCTGTCCAGCTGGGTCAACAGGGCCTTCAGGACCTCCATGGAGGTGGAAATCAGTGTGGAAGCCGAGAACCCTCGAACGGGAACGAAACGGAAGGCGAATAGGGCCTTTTATACGTTTGTTGCAGTAGGGGCCGATGGTAAGCCAACCCCGGTATCGCCGGTAGAAGCGGTAACAGAGGCAGAAAAAGAAGCCTACGAAGCAGCCGGTCGCCGCCGACAGCTCCGTTTGTTCGCGGCGGGACGCCTTGGCGATGATGATATCCAGAACCTGCAGGAATACATCGGATCCATTCGGCATGAACGGTGATGTGTTTTTGAGACTACGCGCCGCCAGGTCTTTACGACTACTCGGCTTGTGTTCTCTGGTGGCCTTTATGGCGTTTCTTGTGACCGCAGCGGATGGCTATGCCCAGAAGGCCAAGGAAAAGCGTCCCGTCTTCAGTGCCGGGTTACTGGCGGGCCCTACTAGCGGTCTGACCTTCCATGCACTATTGAAGGATCCCGTGCTGGATTCGCCAGGAGCGGCTGCGGAGGTAGCCGTGAGTTTCAATGGCGAAGGGTTTCTCCATCTCTCTGGTCACTCCCTGACTGAGAGAATCTTGCCGGATACGCCGCTACGCCTGTTCCTGGGGCCCGGAATGGTTGCTGAACTGGACGACGGCACCCTGCGGTGGGGCCTCTCGACCACCGTTGGAGGATATTTTCTTCGCGGTCCCTACGAGGTCCTGCTTTCCTTGATGCCCCGATTGATGGTCGTGCCCGAACGTAATGGAATGTTCGGGGCTGCCGTAGGTGTCCGTTACCGTTTCTGAAACTGCCGGCTTGGTCCCATCGTTAGGCCTCAATATACGCCCGCCAATCGTCGGTAGCGTGATCTTCCCGTCTCATCCCTACGTCACCCCCATCATTGTTCTACAGGGTCCTCATTACTGGAGCCAATGGCATGCTCGGTCAGGAACTGGTCCGTCTGATGGGCCGGAGGCCGGAGTATGACCTGTTGGCAACCGGCAGGGATGCCGAACCCCGCTTCAGTGGCGGTTCGTGCGGCTACACCCGCTTGGATATCACGGATGAGACTGCCGTGGAGCGGCTTTTTGACGATTTTGAGCCCGATGTAGTCATCAATGCCGCGGCCATGACGCACGTGGACGCCTGTGAGGCAGATCGTGAACTGTGCTGGAAAGTCAATGCAGATGCCGTGGATTCGCTGGTGCGCTGTTGCCGGGATCACGGAGCACGGCTCCTGCAGATCTCGACGGATTTCGTGTTTGATGGACAGGATGGCCCCTACCGCGAAGATGCCCGACCCAATCCCATCTCCTACTATGGGCGTTCGAAATTGGCTGGCGAAAACAATGCACGTGGTGCCGGGACGGACCGGTGGGCTATCATCCGAACGGTGCTGGTGTACGGCGCACCGCAGGCTGACGCCCGATCCAACTTTGTTTTGTGGGTACATTCCAAGTTGCGGGCCGGTGAGCACATTCGCGTTGTAACCGATCAGTGGCGTACCCCCACCTGGGTGGTTGATCTGGCCGACGCTGTGGAGCGGGTTGTACGATTCCGGAAAAGTGGTATCTACCATGTCTCAGGCCGGGAGCTGATGTCGGTGCATGCCTTTGCACACAGGATTGCCAAGGTTGCCGGATTGGACGCTTCCCTCATCGGAGAAGCAGACAAGACGACGTTTTCGCAGCCCGCCGAGCGTCCAGAAAAAACCGGTTTCATTATCCTTAAGGCAGAGACGGAGCTAGGATTTCGACCTCATGACATCGAAACAGCTATCCGGCAAACCCTGGGGTTGGAAGCGCCGGGAAACCCCTCCGCCTAACCAGTTGATGCCGCTCATGGCGCTTCGGGTTATTGATCCATCCATTTTTCGTCGCCCCGGCATGGTTGCTGCCGTACTTTATTATCTGCTGGTGGCCACCTAAGACGTCAGGGAGGCAACATCTACTGACCTATGGACACAGATGCACCCCACTGGCGC
Source organism: Bacteroidota bacterium (assembly GCA_018623785.1). GTDB lineage: Bacteria > Bacteroidota > Rhodothermia > Rhodothermales > UBA10348 > JAAZVD01. Next base: position 3,134 of record JAAZVD010000230.1, read on the forward strand.
GGCGAAATCTGACCCACGCCCCCCCTCATACATCCGAGCAACCTGAAGCATCTCCATGCTGGATCTACAATTCATTCGTGACAACGCAGACCTCGTCCGTACGGCCATGGCCAACAAAGGTATTGGAAGCGGTACCCTTGTGGATGATCTCCTGGAGGCCGACGAAAAGCGACGGAGCCTGATATCACGGACGCAGGACACGCAAACACGGTCCAACGCGGCTGCCAAAGCCATCGGCACCTTGATGAAGGAAGGTCGCAAGGACGAGGCGCAGGAAGCCATCGCAGAAAGCACCCAGCTGAAGGGAGCTCTCAAAGAACTTGAGGAAGCCCAAAAAGAAGCACAGGAGATTGTCGATCGCCTGCTGCTCGAAATACCAAACGTGCCACATGAGAGCGTCCCCGTAGGAGCGACACCTGCCGATAATGTGGTAGCTCACGAATGGGGTACGCTTCCGACGTTTTC
>JAAZVD010000231.1 GCA_018623785.1 Bacteroidota bacterium
CGGCCAAAATCCGTAGGTGACGCCTTGGTCGGGCAGCCAGATGCGCTCGGCGTTGTTGGCCGTCAGCAAAGAGTCGGCCCGATTAAAATGCACCTCATTGCCCCGCACCCGAACCGTTCCATCCCGGAACCAGTCGGGGTGCCAATACCCGGAATAGAACGGCAACCCGATGGAGATCTTCTCGGGCGGTACCCCCTGCGCCAGGGCGTACTCCAACATGCGACGCATCCAGGGCAGACCTGTAATGGGTCCCGGCGCCGTGGGTCCGCCGTGCTGCGCATAGGTCATGAGCGAAATGAAATCCCCCGCCTCGGCTAATGCAGCCATGTCGAAGTTGCCGCGCCAGTTGGTCTGCATGTACCGGGAAAAGCCGCCTTCGGCCGCCTGATCATCCGTCGGGACGACCGCCACAGAGGCCGTCATCCCGTTGGCATGCAATGCCTCGGCGGCGCGCCGAAAGTACGCCGTAAAGCGATCCTTGTAGCGATAGTCCACATTCTCGTAATCAAACTGCCACCCCCAGAATCCGTGCTCAAGGCCTTCTTCGACCATGAAGTCGATGGTTTTCTCTTGCGCCTCCACATTGTCGAGCAAGGCATGGATGATGGCCTGGTTGAACCCCGGATTCATGATTAGCGGCATGAGGCGGGTATTCGTTTCGCGGGCCTCCTCGAGGAGCCTTTGCGGCACGCCGCCGCGCACATTGCCAAGGGAGTCCACCGCGTAGACCTGCGGCCTGATGACCTCGATCGAGGAGGCCCTCTCCCGGAACGCATCCGCACCCCTGCGCACGCCGCTGCCACCGTAGACGATAACCTCTTGTGCCGTAGTATCCGCCACGCATAGCACCCACCCCATCACCAGAAGAGCTGCGAAACGCGCTGCCCGTCCCGCCGTACGCTTCTTTGTGTGACCGTCACAATCACGTATCATCGGAACCTCCCGAGCGCTGAACACCCATTTCGGATCTGTACTTTTCTCGAATCGACATCCTTTTCGGACATACATCCTTTTCGCATCTACAAAATGAAACACGAAGCCTGGTCGTGCCCCAAATGTAACCACAACGAGTTCGAGACGGACACCATACGAACCACAGGGAACGGTCTGTCCCGCCTGTTCGACATCCAGAACCGCAAGTTCACGGCCGTCACCTGCACGCGGTGCACGTATACGGAGTTCTATCGCGGCACCACGAAGAATCTGGACAATGTGCTGGACTTCTTTCTGAGCTCCTAGGCCAGAGCGCAATAGCGCCCGTCATTACCCGAAAATGGCGCGCAGGACATGGAAGGCCAGAGCTGACACCGCGCCGGCAATTGGCAGTGTTACGATCCACGACGTTACGATCTTGCCAATCATCTTCATATCGAGCGCGCCCACTCCGCGGGAGAGTCCCACGCCCATCACCGCCCCCACCAGAATATGGGTCGTGGACACAGGCAGCCCCGTGCCTGAGGCCAACACAACCGTGGAAGCCGCTGCCAGCTCGGCGCAGAACCCACGCGTAGGCGTAAGCTCGGTGATGCGCTTGCCGATGGTGCGCATGACCCGATAACCCATGGTTACGAGACCTGCAACAATGCCGAGCCCCCCGACCATCAGCACCCAAATAGGCAAGGCCGACTCCTGCATGATCGCACCACCACTCTGAACGACGCTGACCACGGCAGCCAAGGGGCCAATGCCGTTGGCCACATCGTTCGAGCCGTGCGCAAAGGCCATGGCGCATGCCGTAAAAATCATCATCGGCGCAAACACCTTTTCGACAGAGGCAAACCGGAAATCTTCCTCCGCTTTCCTATCGCGCTTTTGCCGCTTGATGAGCGACCCTCCGACAATGAAGGTCAGGACGCCCACCCCAGCTGAAAGTATCAGGGAAAGGGTCCAGCCGAGGTCAATATCAAGGTGCTTCAGGCCCTTCGTAATCGTGACCAGGGAAATGATGAAGCCCACCAGAAAGACATAGTAGGGTCCCCACTTGCGCGCCGCTTCGAAGGGATCCTCCTTGTTCAGGATCAGGACCCGCACCGAATGCATGAGCAGAAAGGCCAACACGCCGCCAACCGCCGGAGATATGATCCAGCTGGCTACAATGGAGCCAATTTGCCCCCATTGCACGCTTGATGTACCGATACCGACCAATCCGAATCCGACAAGCGCACCGATAATCGAGTGGGTTGTCGAGACAGGCCACCCCTTGGCCGAGGCAATCATGAGCCAGAAACCGGCCGAAAAAAGCGCCGCGAGCATCCCGTAGACCAGGATTTCCGGGGTGGCCTCCAGCCCGGACGGATCAATGATTCCTTTCCGGATCGTACTGGTTACCGATCCGCCGGCTAGCACAGCCCCGGCAAACTCGAACACGGCAGCAATGACGATGGCCTGCCTGACCGTCAGCGCCCCCGCACCCACCGAAGTACCCATGGCATTGGCCAGGTCGTTGGCCCCCACCCCCCATGTCATATAGAGACCGGCAATCAGCGCCAGTCCGATGAACCAGGGGCCGTAGGTTACAATGATTTCCATGATGAGCGAAGTGTACTGGGTGAGTATCAGGGAAAAGCCGTCCCACAGGCTCAGCGGGAGGCCAGAATGAGTTCGAGGCACTCGCCGGCTGCCTCGGCATGGCCAGGTTGCCGATCAACTGGAACATCTGGTACCAGAAGACGACTGTAACGGGATCGAGGGTGTCTTACTCGGCAAAAAGTGCCCGCCCGACGACGACAGGAGGTATGGGCCCGATATGAATCTAGGTTCTTACCCCTGCGCCGTGTGTTAAGGGAATGTTACGGGCTTGGAATCCCGGATGATTTCAATCTTTTCAGGAGCACTTCGAACTCCCGCTCGAAGCCCTATTTTGAAAGCCGGGAGCGCCCACGCGGCATCTCCTTTTTAACATGCACCATCCGGGGCCTCGGGCCCATCACCATGGAGCGATCCCAACGCCGTTTCCTGCTTTCTCTGGTCATCCTGATATCCATCCTGTTCCTGTGGATGGTGCGCGACTTCCTGATCACACTTTTTCTGGCAGCCATCTTTGCGGCCATGGCCATGCCCATGCACCGGTTTATCCGGCAAAAAGTGAAGGGCAAGCACTCGTTGGCCGCGGGCCTTTCCCTGGTAATCCTGATCGTGTCGGTCGGTATTCCGTTGTTTGCCTTCACCGGGCTCGTGGCCAATCAGGCTGTGGAAATAAGCAGCGCGGCCAGGCCCTGGATCGAGAATCAGATCTTCGAGCTCGGCAACTGGGACAAAGTGCTCGAGCAGTTTCCCTTCCTCAGCTACGTCTTCCCCGAAGAGGGCGAACTCCTTGCCAAGTTGAGTGAGTTTACGGCGGCAGCCGGCCGCTTCCTCGCGGATAGCGTGGTCGAGTTTACGCGGGGAACGGCAGCGTTCTCTCTGCAGGTGTTCGTGCTGCTCTATGCCATGTTCTTCTTCCTGAAGGATGGCCCCCGAATCCTGGACCGACTCTTCTATTACATCCCGCTTCCGGAGACCTTCGAAGAAGAACTGGTCGATCGCATCGTGTCCGTGGCAGGTGTCGTATTGAAAGGTTCCTTGGTCATCGGCATCATCCA
>JAAZVD010000232.1 GCA_018623785.1 Bacteroidota bacterium
CTATGGTGAGGAACAGGGCAAAGAAGGGAAAGGCCCCCTCCGGAAGCAGGTACTCGTAGGCTGCGTGAACTGCATGTTCGAGGTAGCGATGTTTTACCCAGCGTCCGTTCACGAACAGGAATTGAAGCCCACGGCTGCGCCGAGCGCCATCAGGATGCCCCAGGAAGCCCTTGACGGAGAGGTAGCTGGTAGACTCCGCAACATAGATCAGGTCGGCGGGCTCCCCGATGGGCAACAGGTCAGCCAGCCGGGCTGCTGTCGCGTCCATGAGGTCTCCCCGCTCGGCGTCCGATGTCAGCAGCATATTGCCGTCATGCTCCAGAGAAAAAGCTACCGCTGGATTAGCCATGGCCAGCACCTGAACCGCATCGAGGATATGCTTTAGTTCCGTCTGTGGCCGCTTCAGAAAATTGCGTCGCGCGGGTACGTTGTAATACAGGTTTCGAACGGACATGACCGTCCCCTTCAACGGCGGTGCCGGTCTGGCATCCACCTCCGCCCCTCCCTCGAATCGGAGCCTGACGGCAGGCTGCACTGTGTCTGTGCCCGTCCTCAATTCAACATGGGATACGGAAGCAATAGATGCCAACGCCTCCCCACGGAAGCCCAGTGTGGCAATGGTATCCAGATCCTCAACCGTCCGAATTTTGCTGGTTGCATGCCGCTTTACGGCCATTCGGGCATCATTTTCGGACATGCCGCTGCCGTCATCCGAAATCTGGATAAGTGTACTGCCGGCATCCTTCAGCACGATATCGATCCGGGATGACCCCGCATCGATGGCATTTTCGATCAGTTCCTTGACCGCAGAGGCCGGACGCTGCACAACCTCTCCGGCGGCAATCTTGTTGGCCAGGGAGAGTGGCATGATTCGGATACGATCCGTCGGTTCATTCTCCTCGTTCTGCACAGCTTTTTGTGTCTCTTCAACCGGAGCGTTCACGCGCCTATCAACCCAATTGCTGGTAAAAATAAATGGCCATGGCACCAAGCAGGAGGAAATACACGATACCCATCGGACTGCGGCGTCGACGGTTGTGCGCTTGAATGCGCATCCGCTTCTTCAACTTCTCGTCCTTCTTTGGATCGTAAAACCGCGGCTCGTAGTCGAAACGCTTGTTGCGAACACGCCGTCCGGGTAGAAAAAGTCCCATGCTCCTGTCGATCAATGCTGATGGAAGCGTATACAGACCATGCCTCGAGCACGTTCCTCGCTAACCTGTTCGGTCACGACCCTTACATGGCAAGGACATCCGAGATGTGCACCAGATACATCCAGTACAGCGGTGCCGAGAAAATCATCGAGTCGAATCGGTCGAGGATTCCCCCGTGACCGGGCAGAAAATGTCCGGAGTCCTTGACACCTGCACTGCGCTTCAGCGAACTCTCCAGAAGATCCCCAAGCTGCCCCCAGAACCCTCCGATCACTGCCAGGGCCAGGACATCCACCCATCCCAAGTCCGGTAATAAACCGGCTTTGAAGAAAATGGCTACCACTACCGCCAGAACAAAGCCGCCAAGGGTTCCTTCCCAGGTTTTTTTGGGCGAAATCGAGGGGGCAAAGGGCGTCTTCCCGATCGTCTTTCCCGTGTAATAGGCGCCTGTGTCGGTTGACCAGATCAGCACGAACAACAGCAGGGTAAGCACGAAGGCATCGGCAGAAACCAACGCACTCTCAGCGACCCAACGCAGGTCTACCAGAAAGCTCAAGAGCAGGACCGGGTAGATAATGGACGCCAATTGACCACTTACGCGCCCCACTGCATCGGATACTGCCGCCCGCAGCGACCAGACCAACAAGAAGCAGGTGAAGGCCACAGCGAGGATCCAGCCATCAGGATGAGTGAACCGCAGGAAAACTGCACTTCCCGCCAGCAGACTGGGCCAGAACGGAACCTTGGCCCCGGTGGCCTGCACGAGCTTGAGCATTTCATACTGCCCAGCAAGAGCAACGACGGCAATGAAGGCCAGAAAATAGAAACCGCCCAACCAAATGGCTCCGAGGACCAATGGAATGCCGACAACGGCCGTACCGATACGCGCCAGTCCCTGCTTCATGCGTCAGATCCCCTCTCCGGATCATCCATGGGACCGGGGGCCGATTCGGGATCAGCAGCCAAGGCTGCAGCGGTCAGCTCGTCGTCCGTCGGAGGCTCTGCCGCCAGGATGCCTCGTGCCTCTGCCTCCTGTCCCGGAGGTACAAGGACGTGGATAGCTGACATCGATCCATGCGTCAAGGAAAACGAACGGTCTTTCTTGCGCATGATAACCGCTTCCAGCCCGGCATCGTCGAGACGATCCCGTACCAAATCTGCTTCGTAATCAATACCGGTTTGCCAGACCCCGACCCAACCGTCAATCTCGACTCGCTTCATATCATGCCTCCGAAGATGGGTTACGCTGCTCCATTTGTACGGGAGGGGCGATGGGCGGTTCGCCTGCATGAGGGATTTCCGGGTCCGGAGTACGCATAGGATTGATCGGACGGCGCATCAACGCCGAGACCGCCCCGATCAGAACCAGTACCGACAACAGGATTACCCACACTGGAAACGTGAACGATTCCATCTCAGCCAACGCCTCGTTTCCGGCCGCCATTTTACCCAGTACGGCTGCGAACGTATTGTTCATGAAGTGCACGAGGATGGCTGGCCACAAGCTTCGGGTCTGCCATGTCAACCAGGCAATGTATATGCCCAGCAGGGATAGCGGGATGGCCTGCGTCAGTCGGAGGTGATAGAAACCGAATATGATCCCAGAAAACAGGATGCCGCCCCATGCTCCAAGGCTGCGTTCGGCCTGCCGCTGGATATATCCCCGAAAAAGGATCTCTTCGCAGATAGCAGGAGTCAGGGCCAGCATGGAAATGGCAAAAACGAGACTGAAGTCCTGTGTGAGTACCTGCTCAATGAGTGCCATTTGCCCTTCTTCCAATGTGCGAATCCACTCAGGCCACGGCAAACTGTCGAAAAACCCGGCAGAAAGATGCACCAGTGGAATCAGGCCCAAAAGCCCAAGGCCGGCAAAGAGCAGGTGATACCCGGAGGTCGGTCGCAGGCGCAGGAAAGCGCGCACGGTCGTCGAGTGCCATCGGGCAAATAGCAGGCCGGGCAGGAGCAAACCGAACACCTGACCAATCGTGTTGGCCCAGATTACCGTGTCGGCGTTTTCAGAAAGGAATGTGGCAAGCCCGTCGGGACTGAGCAGATCGGCCAGGTTGGTGCCTCCCTGAAGGGTGAGGAGCAGTAGAACGACGGTGCTTACCCCTTGAAAGAGCAGGAATGCCACTACCAATCCGATACATGCGGAGAGAAGGGGCGGGAATGATGCTCGTTCCAACGGGCCGTCGGCCTGGAAAGATTGGGAGGGGTTGCGCGTCACGGTAACGGGGTTGGACGATCAGAAAGGGATTCAGGGCGTGATGCATGGCGTGCATGCCCATCTCCTTGCGGGTAGGGCCACAAATTACGTCAGGCAGCCCGGAAAAAGGATGCCGAGGCGCGGGGCCACCCACTCAAACCGTCTTCATGTTTTGCACAAACTTTGATTCTCCCCTGCCTCTGGCAAGGAACC
>JAAZVD010000233.1 GCA_018623785.1 Bacteroidota bacterium
AGGATCTCCCGGATATCCAAACGCCCCATCGCGCCGCCTACGGAACGCATGTCTTCCACCAGTACACGATTCGTGTCCGCGGAAACGATGCCAACCAGCGGGATGCGCTCATGAATCACCTGAAGGCCCAGGGTATTCCCTCCTATGTCTACTATCCCGTGCCGCTGCACCTCTTGCCGCTCTACAAAGACGACAAAGACGCCTGCCGCTTCGGGGACATGACCCATACGCTGCAGGCCGCCAATGAGGTCTTATCCCTGCCCATGCACACCGAGCTTACCAGCGAGGAGCAGGAGCAGGTGGCCGCAGCCATCCGCGCTTTTTTCGCCCAGTAACGGGCTGCGCAGCCCATCAATCCATCGATGTCATCCGCATCATTTCGTCCACGCTGGTTTCTCCCTCGTTGACAAGGACACGGGCCGAAGCCGCCAGCGTAAGCATGCCGTCCTTGAGCGCCTCCTCGCGAATGGCATCTTCGTCGATGGCATTCGAAGATTCAGCAATCATGGTCCGAATGGTGGAGGTAAAGTACATCGTCTCACACACGGCACGACGTCCTTTGTAGCCCAGGCCACGACACTTCCGACAATCCCCGCCTATGGCAGCCGTGTAAATGGTGTGGGCGTCGATCTCTTCGTCCGTCCAGCCAAGACCGTGCATCATCACCCGATCCGGGTTGGTATCCACCTCTTTACAATCCGGGCAAAGCACGCGAATCAGGCGCTGCGCCACAATCAGGTTGATGGCGTAGGCAATGAGAAACGGCTCCACACCCATCTTGTAGAGACGAGCAACGGCGGCCGGCGCAGAGTTGGTGTGCAGGGTGGAAAAGGTCAGGTGCCCCGTGTTTGCCAGCTTGATGGCCAGTTCGGCAGTATCCTTGTCGCGCATCTCCCCCACCATGACAATGTCGGGGTCGTGGCGAAGGATAGCCCTGAGCGCTCCTTCCAGGTGCAGCTTGTGGGATAGCTTGATCTGCCGGACGCCTTTGATCACGTACTCGACCGGGTCTTCCACGGTCAGCACATTGACCTCCGGCGAAATAACCTGATGCAAGGCTGCCACCAGGGTCGTACTCTTCCCCGAACCCGTCGGCCCGGTTAGGATAACCATACCGTGAGGTTGACGAATGGCCTTATTGAACTTGTTCAGCGCCACATCGAGCATCCCGAGTTTCCTGATGTCGGTCAGCACCTTGCGGTCGTCCAGGATTCGGATGACGATGCTTTCAGCGCGCACCTCCTGGTTGGCCGTTGCAATGGGCAGAATGGACACGCGAAAACGGATCAGTGCTCCGTCAATTCGGCGCTGGATGAACCCATCCTGCGCGGCATCGCGCTCGAACCGGTCCACGTTGGTAGAGTTGTCCTTGACCACAGCCAGAAACGCTTCCGGATTCACCTTGTCCTCAGTGTGCCAGAGCTTGAGTCTGCCATCCAGTCGAAAATGGATTTCCACCTGCCGATTGGGGTTCGGATAGATGTGGATATCCGACACATTCAGTCGCGTCGCTTCCATCAAGGATGCTTCGAACAGGTTGATCAGCTTGGAGCGGTTGATTTCCGCCTCAAGTTCCTCTTCGTCGACGGTGGTCTCCTCATCCTCGTACGTCATGCCGAGGTCAAAGGCATTCATCTCTGTCGAGATACGTTCGAGGTACTCATTCTTGCGAGGAAACAGATCTTCAAGCAAGCGAACGATCTGGTACTCCGAAGCGTAGCGCAGCTCGAACCGTCCCAGATTCAACTCCTGCACAAATCGGCTTAACTCGGCCAGCGTCGGATCGGGCGTTACGAACACAATGCGTTGAGTGCTCGCATCACCATCCTGCTCATAGTCAAACGGCACGAGCAGTTTGTCCATCAGCGCATCCCGCTGTTTCCTGCTCAAGCCCTCCATGATCTGGCGAATGAAATCAATATCCGGCTTACCGGGCCCTACAACTTCCTTTTTGAAAGCGTAAATCCGGGCTGCCGTTTCGTAGACGTATTCCCGGTCCACACTCGGCAGAGCGGCTACAACGCGCCATAGCGTGGTTTCTGAACCCTGCTGAGCCGCAATATCGATGGCCTTGTTAACCTGCGCATCCGAGATGATCTCCTCAGAGCGGAGATACTTGACCACACGATCCAATTTGACCTTGTTACGGTCAACGGCCTTGCCTCCAGACGGAGTAACCCACTCCGACAGATTGGAATCCATGGCCATGCTGGAGCCGAATGCTTGGCTGCCACTATTCCCGTCACTGCCGCTTCCTCCAAAGGTGCTACTGTCAAAACTGCTGCCGAAACTGGCGCCGCCTCGAAAAAAGCTGTCGCTGTAAAAGGAGCTGCCGCTGACCGGAGGAGCCGTACTCATGGGAGGAGGGCTGCTACGCTCCGTCGGAGGCGCCGGTGGTGGCGGAAGCATGGTATCGGACGATCCCTGCTCCTGTGTTGTTGGACCGCTACCCTTGGTCGGGAATGCTGCTTGTACCTCGTAGCCATCGTCACGCATCCAGGCAACAACCTGGGCCAATGCATCGGCAATAACCTCTTCTGGGGCATACCGGCACGTAACAGAAACAGGCGACGAGAGCAGTACCGACTGGACCCGGCGGTCGAGGGGATCCGAGGAGAGCACGGTCATGGAGTGCTCCACCCATTCCAGATCCATATCCATATCAAGGTGGACAGGCAGCAGGCCTACACCCAGGAATCGAGCGAGGTCTACGGGAGAGACTGCCTCAAGCACTTGGTTGAGGAAAACGCGCGTAGGCGGCGTGTCCAACTGTAATTGGGCCGTAATACCTCGCTGCGCCGCCACGGCAGCCCGAATGGTCGACGTTTCCAAATCTGGATCTGTCTCGAGGGCTCGCCACAGTTCCTGATCCTCTTGGCGGCGCTGCATGGCATCCGATACTTGGGATGCAGTAACAACCCCGGACTGCATCAGCGCCGTGACAATCTCGTCACGGACAATGCCGGACACGGGGGTTTCTTCGGAAGAGGAGGCTGGCGGTTCCACAGTATTATCGGATTATTGAATGCTCTCTCCCATAACGTTACCGCTGGTTGTCTGTTCGGAGGAATCGGAGGCATGCGACGTGGGCGCGCCGTAGACATCATCGAGGGAAACCTTGGGCGTATCCGCCCCCGAAGAGGCCGAACGGCCGGATGCAACGGCATCCTGGCCCTCATCTGCTTTTGATATGTCGGATCTGTGGTTTCCCATGGCGCACGTGATGGACCGCAGCGCGGCCCCGGATGAACATATTCTATTACATCAAATCGGCTGTAGATGGCTGAACCAAAGCGAGTTCGGAAGAAAGAACCGTGAGCAGGACAATGGCTCCCGTAATCAGGAGCGCTACCACTGTCTGAATACCCTCCACGGCTGTTTTCAGCTTGAGGGAGGTTTCTTTCTCATAGTAGTCTGCCATTTGACGAGCGCTTCCGCGAACATTCCCTGTCTCTGCGCCGCTTCTGAAACGAGCCAGCGCCACTGGCGTGAACACGCCTGCTGCATCCATCGATCGCACCAGGTCGGCCCCTTGCGTAACCATCATGGGGATAGTTATGGTCTTGACGC
>JAAZVD010000021.1 GCA_018623785.1 Bacteroidota bacterium
AGCATCAATCAGGGCGTGTTCAGGCGAAAAACTTTCCGGTAGATCTCCGTGTCGAGAATCTCTTTGTGCTTGCTGCGCAGGGTGTCCATGTAAGCCTCATACTCTGCACCCAGGTCATGCAATTCGGCATATTGCTCGGTGCTCTCATAGGAGCTTACCAGGGCATACTGGTATGTATCGACACCAGAATCGTCAGCTACCTTAAGGACGATGTAGTTCTCTGGATACGAGGCCTCCGTGTAAAAGGCGTTCAATTTGGCCACGTCTGCGAGATATTCCGCCTCGGTTATTCCTTCGGGAAGATCGAACAGATGGATGCTCATCTGATTGACAACCCTGTCTGCAGGCTCTTCAGAGACAACGGTTACCTCCACTTCCTTGGAGCAACCGAACAGGAACGCCACCAAGAGGAGGGAAAGAACTGCATTTTTAGTCATGATAGCACACTTTGGATGATGTTCTGGGGAGGAACGGATTCAGGGGAGAACGCCTTCCGGGGCATGCAATTCTCACGCACAGTACCGTCCAAGACTACGGTGAGCGCCTAGTCTTTGTCAAAGGTCTTGCAATAAAGCGGCCAGTTCGTCGCGTAGCTCGTTGTATCGTATTACCTGACCTCGATGGATACGAATCCTGTCCGCCAGTGCCAAACTTGAGTTCAGGAACGTGATGTCAGAGTATTTGCTGCGCACGTCGGGGTCGACAAAAAATGGATTCACGATTACTTTTGTACTGCTCTCGAGGCCTATGCCTGGAAAAGTGCTGGCATTTACCCAAGGGTGGTGTTCGTTATAGTATGCGAGTGTGATGCGGTCGACAATCGCATTATTGTCGTCAACCCGCTTTGATACGTACTCGTAGTAGTCCCTGAGTTTGCGATTGATATCCTCGGGAAACAGCTGCAGTCTACCTGTTGCCACTAGCGATTTGTAGGTGGACGTGTTCATGTAGAACGTACCGTACTGATAGGGCGTGCCAATATCTTCGAGGGTCGCTGCTAGTTGATCGTAGGTTAACGCTCCACTTCTATGCGCCATCACATCACCTATGATCCGCTGCATATTGCTATCGCCCTCCTCAATCATGCCGAAGACTTCCGACAGCCGCTCACGATCCTGCTCAAGATCCTCGAGTAGACTTCGAATTTCAGACAGGTGCAATTCTGAAATAATGCGATCTTGGCGCCAGCCATCCAGGGCAAACGAAACCGTTATTCCGAGAACAACGACGATAAACTCTACAGTGTGTGTCCGAATGGACGACCAAAGGGCTGGTTTCATGTACTTGTGAAGGAAGGTGTTACCTCGTGTATCAAAAGAACATGACGTGACAAAGAACTGTCATTGCTCCGCTTAAGTTCATTAATCGCCTAGAAGAACCTCTCTTTCGGTTTTCCAGGTAAAGGAAATCAATATCATTGCCGCAACACAGGCGCTGACAATCAACAAAAATCCGGCATCCCACCCTGCTGCATCTACAAGTGCACCAATCACTACGTTTGCAGCGACTGCACCTCCAACATAGCCGAATAAGCCTGTAAATCCAGCAGCTGTCCCGGCAGCCTTTTTTGGAACAAGATCCAGCGCATGGACCCCTATCAACATCACCGGGCCGTAGATGAGGAAACCAATTGAGATCAGCATAGCAATATCGACACCGGGGTTTCCGGGGGGATTGAACCAGTAGACCGCGACACAAATACCTGTCAGGAACATGTAGATTATGCTGACTGGGGCTCTTCGTCCCCTAAAAAGTCGATCCGACATCCAGCCACAAAGCAGCGTACCGGGAATCCCTGCCCACTCGTACAGTGCATATGCCCAGCTCGAGTCATCGAAAGAAAAGTTCTTGACCTCGCCCAAGTAGGTTGGTGCCCAATCCAGCACACCATACCGAACCAGATAGACGAAGGCGTTGGCCAAAGCAATGGTCCAAAGAAGCTTGTTGTTGAAGACATTTTCGAAGAAGATCTCCCGTGAAGAAAACTCCTTCTCATGGGTTGAATCGTAATCGAAGGTTTTGGGGTAATCCCTCCGATGTTCTTCAATAGGAGGAAGGCCTTGGCTCTGCGGTGTGTCTCTGACCGTCAACAAAATGAACGCTACCACGATCAGCGACAATATGCCATGCGTGTACAGGATGGCATGCCAGTCAGCAAAAATGGCGACGCCCAGTATTGCGATGGGTCCCACAAGCCCTCCACCGACGTTGTGAGCCACATTCCAGAAGGCCATCTTGGTACCACGTTCACTAGCAGAAAACCAATGCACCATGGTTCTACCTGAGGGAGGCCATCCCATCCCCTGAAACCACCCATTCAGGAGCAGGAGCGTAAACATCATGGTGACTGATGCCGTGGCAAACGGAAGAGTACCCATCACAATCATGATCACGGCACTGACGGCCAAGCCTAACCCCATGAACGAACGGGCATTACTTCTATCCGAAACACTTCCCATCAAGAACTTGGACAGCCCGTAGGCAATGGCCACTCCTGAAAGTGCAAAACCCAGCTCCGTGCGGGTATACCCTTCCTCAATCAGGTAGGGCATGGCAAGAGAGAAGTTTTTCCGGACGAAGTAATAACCGGCGTAGCCTATGAAGATACCCGCAAACACCTGCAATCGAAGACGACGATACTTGCCATCGATATGTTCTTCAGGAACACGCGGCTGATGAGAGGGTGGTCGGAGAATGCCTATCATGCGACTGCCCCGATCATGAGATAGAGGCCAGCTGCCAGCAATGCGCCGACAAACGGACCTACGACAGGAATCCATGAATACGACCAGTCGCTATCCCGTTTGCCAGCAACAGGAAGGAGTGCGTGCATCAGGCGAGGCGAGAGATCACGGGCTGGGTTAATGGCATATCCCGTAGGTCCACCGAGCCCAATCCCGATGACAAGAACGAGCAAGGCAACGGGCAGCGCGTCCAGTGCTCCGAGCCCTACCTCGGGCGCAGCCAAAAGAAGGACGCAAAACACGAGCGCGAATGTCCCCAGTATTTCGGAAATCAGATTGGACAACGTATCCCGAATAGCGGGAGCGGTACAGAAAACCGCCAACTTGAGATCGGCATCTTCGGTTATCGAAAAATGCGGTCGATAGTGCAACCACGCAAGAGAGGCGCCTAAAGCTCCGCCGATGAACTGCGCAGCCATGTAGTAGGGAACCAGGGACCAGGAGAACTTCCCGGCCACAGCCAATCCCAGTGTGACCGCCGGATTGATGTGCGCGCCGCTGATGGCTGCAACGGAGAATACTCCTACGAATACGGCCAACCCCCACCCCACAGTGATGACAATCCAGCCACTGCTGTTGCCTTTGGTCTTGCTCAAGACAACGTTGGCAACGGTACCGTTGCCGAGGTACAGAAGAAGAGCCGTTCCCAGAATTTCAGCTATAAAAGGTGTCATATCGGTAGGGGATTGTGCGAAGTGACAGGTGAGGCCTCGTGAAAATGAGCACCCTCGTACTGAATGAGTCTCAGTTTTGCATGGCTACGGCTCGATCAGGGTAGTCAGTAATCAGCCCGTCTACACCAAGATCGAGTAGCTTGCGCATTCGTGCCGTCTCGTTGATGGTCCAGGGCACGATCGTCAACCCAGCCGAATGTACAGAATCGACGAGCGATCGATCGACCAGATTATGATTCGGACTATATATTTGGGGAAGAAAGCTGAGTCGATCCAGATTGCTCTGAAAGCCCCTTTCGTTGCTGACCAGTAAGGCCAGCGTTGCCTCCGGTGCGATGCGGTGATAAGACTCGAGTGCACGTGGGTCGAACGACTGGATCGTCGTTCGACCCATCACATCCAGTTTCACGATTACCTCGTGGACCAGGTGGGCAAAGGTATCCACATCTGGATGGAATACACCATCGCCATCTTCCCTGGACTTTATTTCGATATTGTACCGAACGGGTGTCTCCGCTGCCGATTCGACAGCTCTGAGGGCATCCACCAGAAGGGGCTTTGCCACAGACATTGGTTCCTGTTCAGGAAAGCGCTCATTACCCCTGGACCCACAGTCAAAAAGGGCAATACGCTCGTAAGACATCGTAAATAGATTGAGCGACATGGCCTCCTCCTCGTCAACGGCCGTGCTATCCGGATGAGAGCATATTTCTGCCGACATCCAGGGTTCATGGGATACAACAACCTGTGAATCAGCCGACACGACCACATCCATCTCAATGGTATCCACCCCGTATTCGAGGGCCAGAAGGAATCCCGGAATTGAGTTTTCAGGTAGCAGGCCCCGGGCCCCACGGTGTCCCTGGAGATCGTATTCAACAACGGAAGAACAGCCCATCAGGCACGTCATTAAGAGAAAAGGAAAGGTGTAAAAACGGCTTTTCATGTCTTTCGAGGTATGATTCTTTCTGGTCGGATTGCTACCAACACCTCATGCTTACAGCTGATACCGGGATGCCAGTGTGTTGAAAGAGGAAACTTCCCGCTCAATCCAGTCGGCAGTCTGGTTTAGCTTACCGGCCATGAGATGAGCTACTCGCGGGGCCATTTCTGTGCTTGCCTTCGCATTCAGGAAAAGGGCACGAGTGCGACGGGCCAGTATATCTTCAACTGTTCGAGCCATTTCGTTTTGTACTGCCCAGGAAACCTGTCCCTCAACATAGGGCAGTTCAGGATGCAAGCGTTGGCTACCATTCGGTTGGCGATCAATGGTCTCCAATAGTGCCACATGGTCCGCACCGTACTCACCAAACTGCAAGGTGCCATGATCGGTCAGATGACCGTGCAGGGGTAGATCTCGGGTGACACTCTTTCTGTCCGAAGCACCCAGGCGCTTACACACTCGATCTACAACTTCCTCGGCCATATGCCTGTAGGTTGTCCATTTGCCACCTGCGACCGTAATCAATCCGGAAGCCGATTCCTGAATCACGTGGTCCCTTGAGAGTGATTTAGTAGGGCCGCCAGAGGATCCGATGAGTGGGCGAAGTCCAACGAAGACACTCAACACGTCTGCACGGGTCGGCGCTTGGCGCAAGTATCTACCCGCATGCCCTACAAGGAAGGAAATCTCATCATCCAGTGCTCTTGGTTCTGATTCAATATGATCTACCGGTGTATCAGTAGTTCCGAGTAAGGCATGCCCCTCCCACGGTATACAAAACAGCACTCTGCCATCATCCGTACGTGGCACCATGATAGCTGCGTCTCCCGGAAGGAATGCTGCCGGCAGCACCAGATGAACGCCCTGGCTGGCTCGGATCATGTGTGTGCTATGCGCTCCTTCCATGGAGCGCACAGTATCGGCAAAAACGCCAGTTGCATTTACAACGCAGCGTGCAGCAATACTGAAGTCCTCATCGGTTTCAATGTCTTTAACCCGAACGCCCATTCCATGGTTGGGCATTGCCGAGAGATGCGTCACTTTGCAGTGATTTACTACCGTGCCTCCTTCTCGGACGCAGGTCTGCGCCAAGGCGAGTGCCATACGAGCATCATTGAACTGACCATCAACGTAGGAGACACCGCCCATCAGGCAAGCCTCATTGATCCCCTGCTGCTCGGTGAGCACTTCGCTTCTACGCAATAATCGTGATGGGGGAATTCCTCGACCAGTAGCCAAGACATTGTACAGTTTCAAACCAGTGCCGTAAAACGCCAACTCGGCCGCGTTTCGGCACGGCACTACAAATTGGCGAAGCCGTACCAAGTGTGGGGCATTCTTTATCAGAAGGTCCCTTTCCTCAAGCGCCTTCATCACCATTTTTACGCGCCCTTGCCTCAAATATCGAATCCCTCCATGCACGAGTTTAGTGCTTCGGCTGGACGTTCCTTTGGCAAAGTCATCCCGCTCCAGCAGCAGCGTGCGCAAACCCCGTGAGGCGGCATCAACGGCGGTACCCAATCCCGTTGCTCCTCCTCCAATAATCACCACGTCCCACATTCCGCTACCTCGCATCTCTGCTACTGATCGCATACGATTCAGATAGCCTAGAGTTAGAGAAGAGGTCTCATCGGCTGGGTATGGCTGGTTGGGATCAGACATTTTAAACAGCTTCTATCCAATGTTGGGACCGTTCGACCGCACGCGTCCACGACTTGGTCAATGCGACCCGACGGGTTTCGGACATCTGCGAAATGAAGGTCTGGTCCTCAGCCCATAGCGCTTTCAGTGTGTCGATATCACTCCAGAAGCCGACAGCCAACCCTGCCAAATAGGCAGCTCCCAACGCGGTAGTCTCCAGAATCCGAGGCCGCACAACGGGCACCTCCAGCAGATCAGCCTGGAACTGCATGAGTATGTTATTGGCTGCCGCACCGCCATCGACGCGCATACTGGCAAGGTCGATTCCGGAGTCTGCTTCCATGGCATCCACCAGATCGGCACTCTGGAATGCAATACTCTCCAGTGCAGCCCGCGCAATGTGCCCGGCCGTCGATCCGCGTGTCAATCCTATCAGCGTGCCGCGTGCGTACGGATCCCAGTGGGGCGCTCCCAGGCCGGCAAATGCCGGGACCAAAAATACCCCGTCACTCGACTCAACGGTTGCTGCCAGATCTTCCACCTCGGATGATGTCTGAATTACTCCCAAGCCATCTCTCAGCCACTGAACCACAGCGCCCCCAATGAAGACGCTTCCTTCCAAAGCATAGGATGTTTCATCTCCGATCTGCCACGCAACAGTGGTGAGCAGATTGTTTTGCGAAGCTACCGCACGGGATCCCGTGTTCATGAGCATAAAGCAACCCGTACCATACGTGTTCTTTACCATACCAGGATCCACGCACACCTGACCAAAAAGAGCTGCCTGTTGGTCGCCCGCCACTCCTGAAATAGGGATTTCCGATCCGAGAAGAGAGGCCTCAGATGTTCCTATGAGACCACTGGACGGTACGACATCAGGTAGCATGGAGCGGGGGACCCCCATGATTTCAAGCAGGGATTCATCCCATGCCAGGTCTTGAATGTTGAAGAGCATCGTTCGGGACGCATTGGATGGATCCGTCGCATGCACTTCGCCCCCCGTCAGATTCCAGATAAGCCAACTGTCCACCGTCCCGAAAGCAAGATGACCCGCCTCTGCCGCTTCTCGGGCTCCGTCTACGTTTTCCAGGATCCAGCGCACCTTCGTGCCAGAGAAGTAAGCGTCCACCACCAAACCCGTCTGGGCCCGGATTTCGTCTTCGTGTCCCTGTTCTTTGAGGTGGTCGCAGAAAGCCGCAGTACGTCGGTCCTGCCATACAATGGCGCGAGATATAGGTTTACCAGATCGGCGGTCCCACACTACTGTTGTTTCCCGCTGATTGGTTATTCCAATAGCTGCTACATCCGAGCCATCTGATCCAACCCGAGCAAGCACCTCTTTGGTCACCTCCAGCTGAGAGGCCCAGATTTCCTCTGCGTCATGCTCTACCCAGCCCGGTTGAGGATAGTGCTGGGTAAACTCCTTCTGCGCCACGTCCACCACCTTGCCATGACGATCGAAGAGAATGGCCCGTGAACTGGTCGTGCCTTGGTCGAGGGATAAAACGTAATTCATGTCGGGTATGTGACTTCTAAAGGCCGTAATCCGTGACGGGCCACGCAGGTCGACCTGTGCTGGCCTTGAATAGTTGCGTAGGTGCCGATGCTACCTCGGTGGATGGAATCGTGAGCAACTCAAGAGCATCACGATCGATCGCGATGCGTGTCGCGCTCCGCAGCTCTACCAGGATATCTTCAAGTACAGCGCGCGTCTTGGCATGTCTTACCTGGCGCTCTACCTCTTGACGCACCTGTTGTAAAGAGGAGGCATCCGGCCAATTGGAACGGTAGCGCTCGAAATAGACCAGCATATCATCTTCATCCACTGACACTGAGTCTGCTATGAGGCCTCGATACGCTTGATAGGTCCACTTGTCGGACCAGCGTCTGACTTCTGTCTGCAGTGAGGGATCAGTATCAAATCCCTGCTCGATCGCCAAGCGAATGAAGCTGCGATCCCTGACCAGCAGTCCAAACGCATCGTAAAGATCCGAACGGAACTCCTCGAAAGAGCGGGTGGACAACGGATAGCGATCATGGGGGTACTCCTCCAAGAATTCCGCAACCGACCATGAGCGCTGACTTGTCTCCATAACCGTCTCTGGACCAAGGTCTCTCAAGAATTTCGCATACGGAGAGATGTCGGTGGCCAACTGCAGTCCAAGCGTCAGGTAATCATTCTTCGGCTCTCCTTCTCGATAGTTTAACCACTGCCACAATGCCCGCTCGAGACGCCCGTAGGCCGAACCTTTCAATCGAAGGTTACTATCAGCCACCGTCCGTTGAATCAAGGCCCGGGCCGCTTGCTGGGATTTCTCCGCGTAAGCAACCTGCTCATATCGTTCGAGCTCGTCGGGACTTGGATCGGCCGTAATCGGTGTTCGCACGATATCGATCACTTCGATCAGAAGAAATGAGCTCCGATAGGCAATGGGCTCCGAAACGGTGCCGACGGGCATATTCTGGATGGCCTTCCAGACGAGCGGATCGAGGTCAGCCGCAGAGAGCAGATCCGTCTCCAACTCGGTAGTAAGGAGGCCCAACCCATCATCCGTTTCGGCCGCAATCATGGCGAGAGCTGCATCGAAGCCCTCTTCCACGTATCGTCTTCGCGCCTCCTCAGCAGTCTCGGCATCAGCAACAGGGATGAATCGCAAAGCAAATTGAACGGCATCGAGTCTGCGTAGCGAATCGACATCTGCCGGTGTGACATGCACGGAGCGAGCAGCATCCTCCTCGAATATCCTGCCGACCAGGAGCTCGTTCGTCAGGCTTTGGATTCGAAGCTGTACGGTCAAGGCGGAATCGACACCGGCCCGGTACCCTTCCAAGGCCAGCAGGCGCTCGTCAATCATACGCTCCAGATACGATGCTTTTGGATCGGCTCCCCGTTTGAGCTCCGGAAATCCCTGCTCGTAGTCTCGTTGGAATTCCAGCACGGTAATCGTGGCATCTCCGATCTGGGCCAGGACGTGCTCTTCGGGTCGGGAGTCCCTGCATCCTGCCAGCAGCAGGAGCACCATCACCATATGTGGCATGCAACGGGCCATCACTCCGCCCGAATGATCGAAGTGACGATCCGCTTGTGCCCACTTTCAATCACAGTGAAGTATGCCCCCGCCGGAATCCGAGTAGCGTCCCACTGCAATTCCAGCGACCCGTTGGATGGGACATTCTGGGCCAGCGTTGCAATACGACGCCCCAAAGCATCGAAAATGTACACCGATACGCTTTCAGAGAATTGCTCGTTCAAGGAAATGCGGAGCGTGTTATTGAACGGATTCGGAAACACGTCTGCTTCCAGATCCGGGATAAAGGGCCCGTGTTCTCGGCTCGTGGGCATGGGGGAGCCCAGAACGGCAGAAGCGGGAATGCTGTAGACGAACGGATAAAAGCTGGCCCATGCGCCACTCGATTTGCGCTGGTAGTAGTCGGTTCCGGATTCAGAATTGGTCCAAAGCGATCCATCGGGAAGGAATGATAGATCTTCGATCCCATGCGGCATGATGATGACGGAGTCCGGATCGACCAGAACAGATGGTGACAAATCTTCGCGTCGGTAGCGCAGTAGTTCGGCTGTGGTTGAGGTCCGGTTTCTGGACAGGACGACTACGGTCCCCCGAGGACCTTCAATCAAATCAACCCCCTGAATCCGTCTGGGAAGGGGGAATCGATAGGAAGGAGTGGGATCCGGACGTCCCTGCTCATCGAGTGCGTGAGCGAACAGGTACGGAGCGACATCTGACGACGTACGATAGTCCCCGACCCATAGCGTATCCCGGAAAGCCGACACAAAAGAGGCCTTCGAAGGAGTCTGTATGGTTCCGTCGGAGTCGGCCTGCAAATCAACGTATTTCTGCGGATTCGACGGGTCCCAATCGGGAAGCGGATAGCGTTCCAGGATACTTTCGGAGGAGATGTACAGGGCACCGTGTGAATAGGCCACACCACCCGCATGAGAATGCGAGAGCTGACCCATCAACCGGAAGGCCCGACGAACCATCCCTGTCTGGGCATTGATTTCGGCTACAATGGAATGCTGTAGGCGAATGGTACCCTGCCGGGTGCGATGGTAATAGGATACGTACACATAGGGGATGTCCTCGCTGTCCGAGGTCTCCACTCTGGACGCCGTACCCTGTGGGATGTAGAGATCGTTCGCATACGGCAGGAAGAAACGATCCTTGATTTCGACGGGTGAAGATTGAATTCTCAGATCAGCTGGAAGTCGCTGGTTATCCAGGTCGTAGTCGTGGTAGGAGGGAAGGCCGAAGTACGGGCTACCATCATGAGGAATACCTGAGGTCACGTACTCTTCAGGCGTCTCATACGCTTTCACGGAGGCCGCAAAAACATGACCCGTGAAGGTGCCCGTCAATGACGGATCAGAAGGATCCCCCGCGGCTGAGGATCCGATCATGATGGGGTGGGAGAAGGCATATGGACTGGGAATGGAGAGATCCACCGCATGCTCTGACTGCGATACTCCGTCCACGAAAAGCCGCAGCGTCAGCGTCCCTTGCCAATATTTGATGGTGGCAGCAACCCAAACATTGATTTCGGTCGCTACCGGGTGTTCTGCATTCAGACGATAGGTTGAGTCCTGAATCGCAAATTCGAAGTAGGGGACATCGTTACTGAGGCCGATCGTGAATCCTCCACTGGAATCGACCCGGTTTGATAGCAACGAAGACGTCTGACCGGAATCTTGCCCACGAAACCAGATCTCCATCGAGAACTGGGGTCCCAGCGGTTGCGAAAATGACTCGGTTTCCTGGCTTCGAATCGTGGATTGAACCGATTCAAACTCTGCCGTACTAGGCGCCGTCATTCCCCACCCACCAGGGTTTCGTGCGGCAAACTCTACAGGGTCAAGGAAAGGACCTTCCTCGACATTATCCGTGATTACAGATGATGACAGCGAGGCTCCTTCTGGCAGGTATCGAAACAGAACAGCCGTCGCCTGTCCGCTGGCCTTGTGGCCAGCGGACAGGACGAATAAGACTGTAATGAAGATGAGCTTGAAAGGAGCACGAATCATGATCTACTTGATCAGCATCATCTTCTGGGTCAGGAAAGTGGTACCGGAGCGAAGCGTGTAAAAGTACAATCCGCTTGCATAGCGGGAGGCGTCAAACGTCACCCGATGTACTCCAGGTGCATGCTCTCCCGAGACCAGCGTCGTGACGCGTTGTCCTAGGATATTGAAGACCTGGATCTCCACGCTGGAGGTTGCTGGTACCACGTACTCGATGGCTGTCGTTGGATTGAACGGGTTCGGATAGTTTTGCGACAGCTCGAACTGAAGCGGCAATTCGTCCGAATCAGTAGCAACAAGTGTCGCTACATCCACCCATGCAGGCATGGTTGCTGGATCCGCATTGCCATCCCCGTCGACTCCTCCAAGCGTCCCAACAAAGCCGTTGCCCGATGCGTCAACTGTGGTCTCGCCGCTGCCTTCATCGAAATGCCAGAGGGCCAGCGTGAGAGCATCTTCCACGTAGGGCTCAGTGGGGAGCTCAAAGTCGGCGGTGTAGCGCTCGACGACCGATACACGAACCTCATCGATCATACCCCTAAAGCCTTCATACCGATCATTCCACAAGTCTTCAGCCCCGTTTCCAATGGCCATTGCCATGGTACCACCTAGCAGGGATACGTCGGACTCAACGGCAGCCAACTGGGTACCATCAACGAAGATGCGCATAGAGTCAGCTGTATTCCACGTCACGGCGACGTGGTACCAGCGCGGGTAATACACGTCGTCGAC
>JAAZVD010000234.1 GCA_018623785.1 Bacteroidota bacterium
GACGATAACATTCATGGGATTGGTCAAGCCGAAAGCCAACAGACCGGGGAAGTTGTGGACGCCCGGACCCAAGCTGAAGTGATCCTGGTCCGGCAGCCCGCCGTGGATGCTTACGGCCACCGGCTGACTGCGTATCAGGCGGCCCTCGACGGTGGCTTCGGCAATAACCTGAACGATGCCGGCGCGCGTTCCCGAGGAAATGACCATGTCCACAACGCCGTTATTGTCGGTTGTTCCGGTAGCCGGACTCAGGAACTCGCCGCCGCCGGGCTGCGAGCCAAAGCGGAAGTTTACATCAACACGCTGACTCAAAATGACAGGACGCCCCAAGGAATCGGCCAGTTGGAACGTCATACGGGCCTGTTCTTCGGATCCCGATTCCCGCACGCCGATGAAACTGGCGCTCTGGTCCCGCAGGATGATATTCGAGGGGCGCCCGGAAGAGGCTACGTCCTCGGCTACCTGCACAAGGTTGAACGTGGGTACTTGAATCGTGCGGCCGGCAATAGCGAGCACGGCATAGGACGCGGATTCGTAGCCATCGGCATTGCCGATGACCTCCAGATCCATCGTAGAATCAACCCGGACTTCGAAAGAGAACGAGCCCGTTGAGTCCGCCTCAAACAGCAGATCGTAGGGCAAAACACGAACGAAGCCGTTGGGGACAGGATTATTGGTGGCTTCGTTCAGGATCTGACCGGTCAGGGTAACCAGACCACGCTCGTTGTCTTCATTGGACGAGACGGCGTCACATCCTGAAATGATGAGGCTGCCGAGCAGGAATATGAGAAGGCCACCGAAAATGCGGGAAGAGGTCATGATAGCTGTTCACGTTGGAGTTACGGCGTATCGGTGGTATCGACGCCGGGAATCCGATCTTAAGTGACGCCTGATGGTGCTGAATTGACCGCGCCGCGACGGTACGGCTCCTTTATGTGAAGATTCTGTTGACCAGGAAACCGCAACCCCCACAGGCGCAAATAAGCAGGTCACTACTGCCATCCCAACCTGCAGGGCATGCGTCCCTGCCAAAAGCACGTACAACGTCCATGGCAATCAAAACAGTCGATATGAACCGCCTCGCGGCCATGACCGGCAATCTTTTTGAGTCGGTAGCCATTCTTTCGAAGCGGTCCCGCCAGATCTCGACCAACATCAAGAACGAGTTGGACGACAAATTGGCGTACTTCGAAGGTTTTGAGCAGGAACTGGAAGATCCGCGCTTCCAGGAGGAACAGACTAAAGTGTCCCTGGAATACGAAGTAAAGCCCGAGCCAACGGAAATGGCCGTGGATGAAATGCTGGAAGGCGACGTGTATTTCCGCAAGCCGTCCGAAGAAGATGCCAACCTGCTGTTCTAGGCGGTCTGACAGATAATGAGAGTCCAAGGGGGCGGCTGCTGTGCAGCCGCCCCCTTTTTTTATGGTCCTGCTAGAGCACAGCGTATCGGCACGGCATGAGCGCGTGGGCAAGGCATACACGTGTAGGGAATCCCCCCTTGACGGGTGTTCGGCAATGGATCCGCATGCCTTTCGGAGTTTTTACTGCTGCGTTTTCCGGCTTCATCCTAGGCTATTTCCAGGTGCCCGATCTACCGTTTTCGCAGTGGTACATCGTCAAATCTTGAAGGTCGACAGGGAAACGAAAGCCGGGCCGTTCGGTAACTCTAGATTCCGGTTTTCCACCTGTCGGTCTCCATGAACGAACGGATCATCATACGTGGCGCGCGCGAGCACAATCTGAAGAATGTCGACCTCGACATTCCGCGTAACCAGCTGGTGGTCATAACGGGTCTTTCAGGTTCCGGAAAGAGCTCGCTGGCCTTCGACACGATCTACGCCGAGGGCCAGCGTCGCTACATGGAAAGTCTGTCGGCGTATGCCCGCCAGTTTCTGGGCATGATGGAGCGGCCCGATGTGGACTTCATCGACGGCCTCTCCCCGGTTATCGCCATCGAGCAGAAGACGGTCAGCCGCAACCCGCGCTCCACGGTGGGTACCGTGACCGAGATCTACGACTTCCTGCGTCTTTTGTACGCGCGCGCCTCGACCGCTTACTCGCACGTCTCCGGCGGCCTCATGCGCAAGCAGAGCGATGATGAGATCATTGATGGCATCCTGGGAATGCAGGAAGAGACGCGCGTGCTGCTTTTGGCACCGCTCGTCAAGGGACGCAAGGGACACTACCGAGAGCTCTTCGATCAGATCGGCAAACAGGGATTCCAGCGCGTTCGGATCGATGGAGTTGTGCAGGAGATCGAGAAGGGGATGAAAGTGGACCGGTACAAGACGCACGACATCGAAGTCGTGGTCGATCGGCTTGTCATCAAGCCTGGTATCCGCTCGCGCATCAGCCAGTCCGTGGAAACCGCCCTCGGAATGGGCGGCGGTACGCTCATCGCCCAGATCGTGGCCGGGCCGGAAGAAAAGGGCGATCGGTTGTTTTCGAGGCACCTCTTTTGTCCTGATGATGGCGTGTCCTACGATGACCCCTCGCCCAACACGTTTTCCTTCAACTCACCCTACGGCGCCTGCCCTGATTGCAATGGGCTGGGGTCAAAGAAGGAGCTGGACCCTGACCTGATCATCCCGGACAGGACCGTGTCCATCAATGATGGCGGCATTGCGCCGCTGGGTAAGCCGCGCGACATCTGGGTTTTCAGCCAGATCAAGGCCGTGGCCGAGCGCGAGGGCTTCGATTTCGACACGCCCCTCGGAAAGCTGACCAAACAACAGCTGACCATCCTGCTCGAGGGCGCGGGCGATGATCAGTTCGACATCGTCTACAACTACAAAGACCGCGAAGTCACGTACAAGCACCGCTACAGCGGCGTCTACCAGCACGTCTGGCACACGTACGAGAACACATCCTCCAACACGTCGCGAAAGTGGGCCGAGGCCTACATGCGCCACATGGACTGTCAGGCCTGCAAGGGTGGCCGGCTCAAGCCGGAAAGCCTTTCCTTCAAATTTGGAGGACGTTCGATTTCGGACTTGACCCGTATGGACCTAGGGCAGTTGCGCGCGTTCCTGGATGGCGTGGAGTTGACCGAGCGACAGCAGGTCATTGCCGGTCCCATCACCAAGGAGATTTCCGAACGGCTCGATTTCCTGCTCAACGTCGGCGTCGGATACCTGAACCTGGACCGGTCGGCGCGGACCCTGTCCGGCGGTGAAAGCCAGCGCATCCGCCTGGCCACGCAGATCGGTACACAGCTCACAGGGGTCCTCTACGTGCTGGACGAGCCGTCCATCGGTCTGCATGCCCGCGACAACGGTAGACTGATTGATTCGCTCAAACAGCTCCGCGATCTGGAGAATTCGGTGCTTGTGGTTGAGCACGACCGGGACATGATCGAGGCGGCTGATTTCGTCGTGGATCTGGGTCCCGGCGCCGGCGAGCTGGGTGGTCGGGTGGTCGGCGCTTCGGTGCCCGCTGAACTACCCCTGGGGACCAATGGCTCGACCAGTCTGACAACAGCCTACCTGCGTGGCACGCGCTCGATCAAGGTCCCAAAGACCCGTCGCACCGGTAATGGGTCATCGATCATGCTCACGGGTGC
>JAAZVD010000235.1 GCA_018623785.1 Bacteroidota bacterium
TGCGCTCGGCCCTGGAGACCCTCTCCTTGACCGATGCCAAGCAGCGTGTTGCTGCAGCAGACCGTAGCCTGCTGGAGGCCGAGCGCGCCTATTCACGCGCCACCGCATCGGCCGATATGGCGGGCGGCCGCAAAAAAGAATTGAACGAGCGCATCGACGTCCAAGAAGCTACGCTGGTAAAGGCCCGCGCTGGTATGGAGGAGGCCTCCCGCGCCATCAAGACGCTAACGCTTCAGGAAGCGGACTTGCAGCAGAAACGTGCCGATGCAGAAGCTGCGTTTGCCGGCATCGAAGAGGCCAGCCGCAAGGCATTCAGCCTTTTCAACGAGGCGAACATTGCTGCAGTGCAGACGCGTAACCGGATGGACAACCTGAAGCGGGAGCTTACCCGGGTACGATCCGATATTGAAACCCTTACCGAGCGAGCCGAGCAGCGCAAGAATGCCATCGTTGAGCTGACTGCGCAACGCGCAGCGCTTGAAAAGCGCTGCGCATCACTGCAGGAGACCATCCAAGAGCGGCAGCAAGGCCGCTTGGAACTCGATGAAGCGGTATCGAAAGCCAAAGAAAGCCTGATGGAAACGAAAGTGGCCATCTCCGAGCTTGAAGCCCGACTCAGGGAGATACGCCGAGAACGGGAGGCTGCCATGAAAGGGGAGTCGGACCGTGCCGTTCGCCGGGCAGAACTTGAAACCAGACGGGAAGACTTACTCGGCACCTTCAGCGAGGATCATGAACTCGATCTGACCACGCTCGAATGGGAGATCCCCGAGGACTTCGACCGAAAGGAAGCCCGTGCCGAGGTGCAGGATCTCAAGACCAAGATCCGCCATCTCGGACCGGTCAATGCCCTGGCGCTCGAATCCTTTGAGGAAGAAAAGGAACGGCTGACCTTCATGAAAGAGCAGTTGGCAGACCTGGAAGCCGCCGAAACCACGTTGATGACAACCATCGATGAGATCAATACGACGGCGCATGAGCGTTTTGATCAGACTTTCGGAGCCATCCGTGAAAATTTCCGTCGGCTCTTTGAGGATCTGTTTGGAGAAGGTGCCTCCGCCGACATCGAGTTGGATGACAACAATGACCCACTGGAATCCGATGTCAATATCTTTGCCAAGCCCCGTGGCAAAAAACCGAGCGTCCTCTCTCAACTTTCCGGTGGCGAGAAGACGCTAACCGCCATTGCCCTGCTTTTCGCCATTTACCTTGTCAAACCGAGCCCATTCTGTATTCTGGATGAGGTGGATGCGCCGCTCGATGACGCCAACGTGGATCGTTTCATGCACTTGATCCGCACGTTCTCGGGATCCACCCAATTCATACTGGTCACGCACAACAAGCGCACCATGGAGGCGGCTGACCGGATGTACGGTATCACGATGCAAGAGCAGGGCGTCTCCAAACTCGTCGGTGTCACTTTCGAAGGCGAAAAGGAGCAACCAGTCGATCACGTCGAAGCCGTCTGAGACTCCGGGGCGTGCCCGCGAGCGGAGTAGGCAGCACCCCCCTCCCTCACATTTTCTTCAGAGACAAAAGTACTGGCGGTGTCTTAATTTAGAATTGGTCTAAATAAGATAACTCTCCGCCTGTACGGTCCTGATGGCACGGTGTCTTCGATCTATCTGGCTTTCTGCCGCCCTTTTCCTCTTGAGCCTCCCTGTCCGGGCTCAAGACGGTATCATCTCGGGTAGTGTACGGGATGGAACAACCGGCATGCCGCTCAAGGGCGCCCATGTCAGCCTCGTGGAAAGCGACGTGACAACGTCAACCAATGAGCGGGGTGTCTTTACGCTGGGACCTGTCCCTGTAGGATCACGGGAGGTTGTCATTTCACATCTCGGCCGTGCTACCGCTCATCGGTCTGTGGACGTCTTTGAGGAAACGGCTTCGTGGGTCGAAATCTTTCTGACCGAAGAGGCCATTCGTATCCCGGAGGTCTTGGTGGAACAAGCCTCGATGACCGGTGGTCTCGTAGGTATCCAAAGCGTGCCGGGCTCAGCGCATTACATCGGGCCCCGTGACATTCAGCAGTTTGCCCATCAGGATGCCCATCGCGTCCTGCGCAGTGTACCTGGCATCAATATTCAAGAGGAAGATGGGTACGGGCTTCGCCCCAATATTGGAATCCGGGGCACCGGTGCCGAGCGCTCATCCAAGATTACGATCATGGAAGATGGCGTACCGATTGCTCCGGCCCCGTATGCAGCCCCTGCGGCCTACTATTTTCCCTCCATCGGTCGCATGTCGGGTCTTGAAGTTCATAAGGGACCCACTCAAATCAAATATGGCCCGGCCACCACGGGTGGCGCCATCAATCTGCTTTCCACACCGATACCTTCGAGGCGTATGGTACGGGGACAGTTCACGGTAGGTGCCGAAGAAACCCTGCGCGGCCATATTACCATCGGTAATCAGAATGGGCAGCTAGGCTGGCTCCTGGAAGCGTATCGCAACAGCTCGGACGGCTTCAAAGATCTTGACGGCGGAGGAGACACCGGCTTTGGAAAGTCTGATCTGCTTGGGAAAGTACGGTGGACGAGTGCGCCCGATGCACGCGTGTACCAGTCGCTGACCGTGAAGGCTTCTCTGACCAATGAGCTTTCTAACGAAACCTACCTTGGACTGACAGATGAAGACTTTGCCGCTGCGCCGCTGCGCCGCTACGCCGCATCGCGAGAGGATCTTATGGATGCATCCCACCGGCTCTTCATGGCGAGGCATCGGATAGAACCACGACAGTCCGTCGAAGTCATTACCACGGCCTACCACACGCGATTTGATCGAAATTGGTACAAGCTGGACAAGGTGTTTACCCCATCCGAGGGCGTGATATCCATCGGTTCGCTGCTGGGCAGCCCGGCCTCCTATCCAGAGGCCTACGATGTTGTCTCCGGTTCCGCGTCTGTGGCTGGACACAGGCTTGATGTCAAGGCCAACAATCGCGCTTACCGGGTCAGCGGGCTGCAGACCGATCTTGTCATCGGATCGGGACCCCGCATGCTGGAAGCTGGCGTGCGCATACACACGGATGAGATGGATCGATTCCAATGGGTTGATGGATGGTACCTCGACGGTATAACCATGACCCGGTCTGAAACCGGAACGCCGGGCACGGAATCAAATCGCATTGAACGGGCCAGGGCCCTCTCGGCCTATATCCAACCGCGAATCGGGTATGGCCGCATAACACTTCATCCGGGTCTGCGTCTGGAAACCATCGCGCAGGAGCGCTTCGACTACGGACAGCAGGATATCCATCGAACAGGATCAGAGCTGCGTAAGCGTCGCAATGTTTCGACGGCCTTGATCCCGGGTATGAGTGCATCCTGGCAACTGCTTTCGCACTGGAACCTCTTCATGGGCGTTCACTCAGGCTTCGCCCCGCCGGGCACCACGGAAGGTGCACAACCTGAGCGTAGCACGAATCTGGAAATAGGCTCCCGCCTTCGCTCTAACCGTACCTCCTTTGAAGTGGTTGCCTACAACAACCGGTATTCCAATCTGCTGGGTGCGGATCTGGCCGCTGGCGGTGGTACAGGCTCCACA
>JAAZVD010000236.1 GCA_018623785.1 Bacteroidota bacterium
CCTCCCAGATAGCATCCAGGTCCTCTTCCACCTCATCGGTCTCAAAAATGTCCGGATATCTGAGCAGATGGTCGAGTCGGACAGAGCCCTCGATTCCCGCCGTGGACGCTACCTCTTCAAGGAGGCTGCGATAAGCCTTTACGGCGCGAGCATCAACCCGGATGGGCAGTTCATCGGGCGTGGGATTGGAGATCAGGATGAACGCCGAAATCCGGCCGCGGGAAAAGGCTGTCTTGAGGATCCGCTGGATGTCGGCCTCGTGCGCATTCAGGGATTTTGGCGAGCGTAGGGAGACCTCGCAGTAACGGCTGTTAACGGACTTGAGTTCGACAACGGCTTCGTAACCGCGCACGTCGGCTTCGCCCCGGCCGTAGCCGGTCATGCTTGCAATCATGTCAGTAGGGTGGTCCGGTGAGGAGTGATTCGGTGGTCGGGCACCTTGTGTGCACCTGGACGCCACCCCAATATACGACGATGCCTATCCCGGCCCTACCGTGTCGATGGTACCGGTTCGGGTACTTGCTGGTTGATGTAGAAGGTGGTCGAGAGATTGCCTTCGGCATCAACGCCAAAGGCAATCAGGTCCAGATCCCCATCACCGTTATAATCACCAAATGCTGCCGTAGCGTTGACAAAACCTTTGACGTCCAATTCCGCTACGAATTGGCCATCCTCGTTTCGATACAGGCGTCCGACCGTATCTCCGAGGGGCGAGCGGGCGCCGACCACAAATACATCCTGGTCGCCATCGTTCTCATAATCTCCCCAGATGGCCCGCCCGGTTACAACGCCATCAAACGGAAAGGGGTGCGGCATGAACGCCCCGCCTTCGTTGGTATACAGGCGCGTTATGCCGCGAAGCATCTGCGGATCGAGTGCTCCACCGGTCAGGAGTAGATCAGGATCTCCGTCGGCGTCCACATCGCCCCATGCCACGGAGCCGCCCATGACGTCAGACAGCGAAACAGGCAATGCCACGAATTCACCGCCCGATCCAACACCCGTATTCTCATAGACACCGGCGTGCAACCGGCCCCCACCCAGGTCTCCCGTCATGGCAAGGTCCAGGTCGCCATCGCCATCCATGTCTGAAAATGCAGCCTCCCCAAACATGAATGGAGGAATTCCCGAGTCGGCGCGGCTGAGCGAGCCGCTGCCATCGTTCATCCACACCTCTGAAACGGTATCGTAGGGCTGCTCGGTGGTTCTCGAGCCACTGATCATGAGATCCACGCTGCCATCGCCGTTGATATCTGCCCACGTCACGCTGCCGCCCCACACATTTGGCACCCCATCGATTGTCAACGGGATGAACTGCCCCACCTGATTGATGTAGATCGTGGTCAGGGGATTGCCTGTTTCGCGGGAAATACCGCTCACAACCAGGTCGGGAAACCCGTCGCCGGACAGATCTCCCCAGGATGCTTTCGGACGCGTGACAGGTTCGAGGGCAATACCTGCCACGTTGAGCGATTTGAAGATGAATTCGCCACCGTTGTTGTCGAGCACGACCGTGTCATCATCTGCGCGGTAGATGCGCAGTACGGACGACGTGGCGGTCTCTCCACCCACCAGCAGGTCAAGATCCCCGTCCAGATCGATGTCCGCGAACGCTGCAATACCTGACTTGAGATCCGGGAGACCAAATTCGTAGAGTACCGGCGGCTGGAGCGTCTGATTGGCCACGTCCGGCTGCCCAAAGGAGAAGTCATGCTCACGGCTACTGCCGCGAACGGAATGGCCATCGCTCGCGAGGACAGACCACGAATATATCTGGTTTGCAGGAAGGATATCCGTCGGTACTTCGATCGAGGTCTCCGTCAATCCGGGGATGGACAGTTTGAGCGCTTTCCCTGTGATGGATAGGGTGTACTCGACATCGTCCACGGGATCGACAGCCTCTTCCCATTCGAAGCGGACGACGTCCGTAGAGGTGTCGATAAAGCCCGCATTGACGGGTGAAATGGGCGCAAAAGCGCGTGGAGCATCGTTGAGACCTACGAACTTGACGATGGTGTGGTGCCGATTGACCAAGACGTTTCCGAAGCTTTCCACCCGCCCATCCGGCCAATAGACCCGAACCTCATCGATGATCTCGCTGCTACCCAGGCCAAAATGTACCCTGAGCCCGTCGCTTTGGGTACCGGCGCCTGTTCCGGCCGTTACCGTACGTACCTGCTCCATACCATCGGTAAAAATGTGGATGCGGGCACCGGCGCCGAAGCGGTTAGTGGTCTCGCGCAGTTGGAAGGTGGCCCAGTTGTTACTACCACCATCGTTCATCATGATGGCCGTGCCGTTGGAGGCAGGGATGAGCAAGTCCATCCAGCCATCGTTGTTGAAGTCAGCGGTGGCAGCGGCTACAGAGACGGAGTCCAGCCCCATACTGACTTCAAAAATATCCTTGAACGTTCCGTCCTGTTGGTTGTGATAGAGACGACCCTGGTTGCCGAAGGGCAGGTAGATATCGAGCCAACCATCGTTATCGAAATCGGCAATGGCTGCCGGACCGTTATCCAGTGTGGGAAAGCCGCGAATACCCGCCTCCTCGGCGCGCTCCGTGAAATCCTGCCCGTCAAATTGATACAGCTCATTGTAGGCAAACCGGAATTCAGCGTTGTGATTGACGACCAGTAGATCCTCCCAGCCATCATTGTTGTAATCAAACCAATATCCATCCTGGGTATTGTTGCCACTCTCAACGCCTGCACCCCGGAACGTGGTACCAAAGCGATCCCGGTTCGAGTTATTGATCAGCAGTTCGTTGCCGGCCCCACAGCGAGCCGCATAGAAGTCCGGGTCGTTGTCGTGGTCAAAATCTGCCATGGCCAGGCCGCATGTAACGGGCTCGGTTCCCGCCAGCATCAGACTACCGACATTGGTGAAGCTGTTGGACGGGTTTCCCAGAAAAACGGGGTTGTTGCCATTAGAGCTACCGGCAACGAGATCCACGTAGCCGTCTTCGTTCACGTCAGCCCAAAACGCCCCCACGGGTGGGTTCTGGAAGATGAGGTTGGTAGCGCTGTTGCCCAGATCGAATTTCTCACCGCCTCGATTGAGATAGAAACGGCTCCCCGGAGTGGCATCCCGGATCAGCAGGTCAAGCAGCCCATCCCGGTTGGCATCCCCGAAAAGCCCACCCTTGACTTCATTGCCTTCGAGCAGAATGCCTGCTCGTGAAAGCACGTTCTCGAAGGAGCCATCTTCGGCTTGACGGTAGAGCCGTCCCGCATGATAGAAGTCGAGGCGCACGTCCGCATTGTAGTCGGCCACGGCCACGTCGTCCAGCGCCGAGGTTGGGTCAGGCAGTCCTTTTAGCCGAAAGGACTCATTGGTAAACGTCTGCGCGTTGAGGCTGGGTGTGGATACCAGGCCGGCGAGAAGAAAGAGGAGCAGAAAACGCGGCATGCAGTGGGGCCGATAGGAATGGTCAGGAGTCTGCGGCCGAGGAACGTACGAAACAAACCCGTCGCAGAAAATGATGGTAGGGGCTTACCCTTGCTTCAGACGAAGCGGCTTTGCCTGGGATTCCAGTTGCTAAC
>JAAZVD010000022.1 GCA_018623785.1 Bacteroidota bacterium
AGCAGTAGCCTACTTCCTTCAGCATCTCCAGATCGAACATCGTGCGCTGCTCCAGGCGGTGCGCCTCCAGCATCTTACCGTTGTCCCGAAGCACGGCCAATCGCCAGTTCAGCTCCTCCTGAATGGTCCTCACGGCTTTCATGACCTGCTCCTTGGGCGTCACGAAGATCTTAGCCGGGTAGATGGTCAGGTAGCGCGGCTCGGTGATCGTGTCCCCGCTGACGGGTTCGAAGACAGTGACACGTTCTACCTCATCGCCCCAGAACTCGATACGGTAAGCCTCGTCTTCCGAGTAGGCCGGAAAGACTTCCACTACATCACCCCGCACACGGAAGGCCCCGGGGGCGAATTCGATATCGTTGCGGGAATAATAAATGCCCGAGAGTCCGTGCAGCAGGTCGTTGCGAGGGATGATATCACCGACCTTCACCTGTACGATTTGCTTCTTGAAGTCATCCGGCGATCCCAAGCCGTAGATACACGACACGCTGGCCACCACGATAACGTCACTCCTCCCGGATACGAGGCTGGACGTGGCCTTGAGGCGGAGACGGTCGATGCGCTCGTTGATCGACATGTCCTTCTCGATGTACGTATCCGAGTGGACGATGTAGGCCTCGGGTTGATAGTAATCGTAGTAAGAGATAAAGAACTCGACCGCATTGTTCGGAAAAAACTGCTTGAACTCGGCGTAGAGCTGGGCGGCCAGCGTCTTGTTGTGACTCAGCACGAGGGTGGGCTTACCGTGCTGAGCAATGACGTGACTCATGGAGAATGTCTTCCCCGTTCCCGTGGCGCCCAGGAGCGTCTGGTGTTCATCCCCGCGCTCAAGCCCCTCAAGGAGTTCCTTGATGGCTTGGGGCTGATCTCCGGTGGGTTCGAACTCGGATACGACCTCGAACGGCTGCTCGGATTTCAGAAGTTCGGATGTACGCTGCTCACGCATGAATTGTGGAAACGATGCGATCTGGAATCCGTAGTTTTGGTTGGAGTACTACCTCTTCTTCGTTTGATGGTTCAGACACCACACCCAGAATCTGCCATGAACCGGCTTCTCGCGCTATCTCTTGCCCTTCTCCTCTCCGCATGCGGTGCTGACCTCCAACCTGAAAGTCCCTCTTCAGGGGTGGGAGACATGACGGTGGAGGAATTTGAACCGACCTCCACCCTGGTCGTCGATGAGCACATTGTTACGCGCACGAAGTTTCCGTTCGTGGATATACACAGCCACTGGTTCCAAGCACCCGAGATGACGGAGGAGGCGGTAGACAACCTGATCGCGGAAATGGATGGCATGAACATGGCCGCATTGGTCAACCTGTCCGGGCGGTCAGGAAATGAACTTGAAGCAGCCATCGAAAACATGGAGGGGCGCTACCCTGAGCGCTTCATCACGTTTGCCAACGTGGAGTTTGACAGCGTGGGTGCGCCGGGCTGGACAGAGCGGGCCGTCGCGCAGCTGCGGGCTGACATCGAGGCAGGGGCTCGCGGCTTGAAAGTGTACAAGAATCTTGGGCTTGACGTAAAGGATGTGGATGGCAATCGCGTGCCGGTCAATGATCCGCGGCTGGATCCGATTTGGGCATTGTGCGGCGACATGGGCGTGCCCGTACTCATCCACTCGGCTGAGCCGGCCAACTTCTGGAAGCCCCGCGACAAGTACAACGAGAAGTGGCTGGAACTGAAGCTTCGCCCCAACCGATATCGCGATCCGGCCACGAACGCCTCATGGGAGCAGATCATGGGCGAACACTACGACATCATGGCCAAGCATCGCGGCACAACGTTTATCAGTGCCCACCTCAGCTGGCTTGGCCAGGACTTGACGCAGTTGGGTCAGCGTCTGGACGAAAACCCGAACATGGTCACCGAAGTGGCTGCAGTCATCTATGAACTGGGTCGTCAACCTCGCGCGGCGCGCTCCTTCCTGATCGACTACAAAGACCGTATTCTGTTCGGTAAGGATTCCTACAACGTCGAGGAGTTCTACACCTACTTCCGCGTCTTCGAGACCGCCGACGAGTACTTCCCCTACTACCGTAAGTACCACGCGCAGTGGAAGATGTACGGCATGGATCTGCCGGATGATGTCCTTCGCGCCATCTACTATGAGAACGCACTGCGCGTCATTCCCGGTCTGGATCCGGCCCTGTTCGAGTAGGCGCGTCGAAGGTCAAAAGGGCGTGTCGGAGGTCAAAATGGGCCCATCGAAGGCCAAAAGAGGCCGTCGAAATTAAAACGGCGCGTCAAAATCCACCGTTATCGGGTATCCGAGCGTGCGTGCAAGCTCTGGGGTAATTCCCCACTCTTCGCGATGAATGCCGAGCGAGCCGAATATTCCATAGCCGTTTACGACGTTGGAGACATATCCGGGTTGGGAAAGCTTGAAGAGGTCCGATTCACGGAAAAGCGGAAACCAGGCATCATCCACAATACGAAACTGCACGCCCATGGCTGACAGGGTCAGAGGCATGGTATCAAGGGGCTGCGTACGCATGAATCTGCGAGCCCGCGCCACGATGGAGTCCTGATCGGCTGTGATGTCGAGTTGAAACTGCCATGTCCCGCTGCCATCTGGGCCTGAAGGGGGTTCATACGGCACAAAGACGCGATCCCGGTAGTTCGTTCCTTCCACAAGATAGATGGCCTCAAAATCCCACAGTGCCGCTACACCGGGTACGGCAATCTGCTGGATGACAGACGAATCTTCCTGGACAACCGGAGCTTCGGACAAGATGAAGGCATCCGATGGTGGACGAGGAACGGTCGTCGTTGCGGACGCCCTTTTCTCATCGTTGCGGATAATGTCCAAGCGATAAGTATGTCCCGCTTTGACCAGGAAATCCGCGTGATACAGATGGATGTACGATCCGTCCTCGAGGCGTTTCAACTCATGCTGCCAAAGGGTAGATGTGCTATCCGTAAGGTTTCTCGTGTATACCCGAGCGTCAATGAATGCCTGTCCCTCTGCGGGTCCCTGAATATCCTCAGGAAATCGGGTGACAGGAATGACACGAACGGTTTGGCGCAAACGCGTGGGGTCCAGAAACCCATATACGGTAAAGTAGCGCTGGTCATTGTCGAAAGGGTCCAGAAACGTGTCATCGCAAGCGGTCAGGGACAGCGCAAGCAACAAGACCAGCGTAGTCATTCTGGGAATCTGCATCAGCGCAACTCCAGCTTGAATCCAACGGACGGCAAGAACGGCAGCTGATCCACGCGGCTGAACGTGAACAGGTCATAATAGAACAGATTGGCCCGGTTGATCAGATTGAGTGCTCCGGCTCTGATTGTACTGACGTATCGACCCCGTTCGACTTGGCGCTCCAACCAGATATCGAGTCGTGCATAGGTCGGCTGGCGCCCCCCGAAGGGCTCCGCATATACAATCCGGTCCACACCGGCCTCGGTGGCCACATCTACATCCGGCGTAAGCCGATACCAGACGTCAAACCCGCCCGATTCGGTAAAGGGAAGACCCGAACCGTATTGCCACTGGATGATCATCCCGACGTCGCCCTTTTGTGCGTGCACAACCGCACTTAATTGATGCCGCCTGTCGTGGGCCGGATGATAGGTATACGGTCCTGCTTGGTACTCGACGGTGGACCAGGTGTAGGAGATACTACCATCGAGAACAGATTCCTGAAGGAAGGGGCGATTTTCCAGGCTAAGGCGCACGTCGGCCCCATAGGCAGTCCCGCTGGCCTCCTGCAGCGTGGTCGTAAACCGTGGAAATGGACTGAAAACAGGCGCTGAAATGTGATCATAGTTCTTGTAGAACGTTTCCAGTGCGCCGCTCAACCATGGCTGGATCTGCACATTCCAACCAAGGATACCATGTACGGACTGCATAGCCTCCTGTCCCTCGGGAGTCGTAATCCAGGCCGTAAAGAGATTACCTAGGTCGCGTTCGTCCGTCAGACCGGTCAGTGCCTGATGGTAGATACCCCAGGAAGCGTTGAGTTGGTGCCGCCCCTCCCGGCCCGTGGGCCAGAGCGAAAGACGCATGCGAGGCTCAATCCAGGATTGCCCGCGATCGATGAGGGCATAGACATGCACGCCGGGGTTGACGGTCAAATGATCCTGCACCAGGTCCAGCGTTGTTTCTGCATACCCATGCAGTTCGGTGAGCACCTCCTGTGATGTCGTGAACTCGGTGAAAAGGTCGTCCAGGGTGTAGCCGAGATCAGTTCGGCGAAGCATGGACCCAACGGACACGTCTCCTTTATCGAGAAGCCAACTCATGCGCAGGCCGGCTTCCATACTCTCGACGCTAGCTGTGCGCTCAGGTGCGCGGTTTGGACCAAACGCATTGGTCATCTGCGATCGCCCGGCGGTCAGGCGGGACACGATAGGAATACGATTCGAGCGATATATCCACGTGCCTCCAATGACCTTGTTCGTCCAGGCCACTTCTGTGCTGTCATTGACGATGGCAGCCTGTGCGTCCCCGAATACGGATTTCTTGGATCCGGCAATATCACCGCGGTCGTTCGTGTCGAGGAAGGTGAGCGAGAGCTCATGACTGCTGCCCAGCAGGGCGTGGATTTTCCCGAAGCGATCCCCGAAACGATAGGGCATGCGCTGCCCAAGGAGATTCGGAAGTAGTTCTTCCACGAATGATTGGCGGGCACTGAAGACAGCCGAAACACGCCCTTCGACCAACGGGCCTTCGACGGTGATGGCGCTCAGGAAGGGTGCCACGGATATCGATCCTGCCAGATGCTGTTTGTTACCGTTGCGGGCAGTGACGTCAAGGATCGATGAGGTCCGCCCACCGTACCGAGCGCCGAATCCTCCGGTGTAGAAGGCGGCGCGGTCGACCAGTTCCTCCGGAAACGCGGAGTAGGAACTCAGGACGTGAAAGGGCATGTAGACGGGCAGCCCATCGAGCAATGCCAGATTCTGGTCGACCGCGCCGCCGCGCACGAAGAACTGCCCCCCGCGATCCCCCTGTACGGTCACACCAGGAACCGTCTGCAGGTACGACGCGAGGTCGCCTGAGACACCCGGCACCGGTACCCGGTTGATGGCCTTCGGAAGTACTGTTTCCAGACCGGCAGCCACGGTCGTGATGCCACCAATGGCATCGGCTTCCACGACGAGTTCTTCGATTGCTGCCGCCTGCATGGCAAGTGCTACCCGTACGTCACGAATCTGGCCATCAGACAGTACCAGAGATTCGGTCCCAGGTGCGAAGCCCACGAACGAAATGACCAGATCGTAGAAGCCGGGTGGAATCCGATTAATGACGAAATAGCCGTCTCCATCGGTCACGGTCCCGGAAACGATGGTATCGGCTGCACGAAGAACTACTGTTGCGCCCTGAAGGGGCTGCTCGTTCGATGCGTCGGTAACAAAGCCCCGCACGACGGATTGCTGAGCCTGCGCGTTATGACCCATCAAGAGCAGTAGTACAGGAAGTCCGAAGCGCCACGCCAGGTGAGGCAGGCGGGTCAGGGCACCCGTAAACGTCAACCACCTATGCCTGTCAGCTTCCATGGCGCTCCCGCAGCACATCCGTAACGTCCTTGAGTGAGATGCCACGAGAGCGCAGCAGCACCAGGACGTGGTACAGCAGGTCGGCCGTTTCCTCGGCCAGCTTCTCCTCTGTTCCCGCGGCACCCTCGAGCGCCGTCTCCACGCCCTCCTCACCCACTTTCTGGGCTATTTTCATAGCACCTGCCTGCAGGAGACGAACTGTGTAGGAAGCGTCATCTCCCGACGCTTCGCGCGTTGCAATAACCTGTTCGAGCAGGCGCAGGAACGCGGCAGGGTCCTCATTTACTTCATTCCAGCAGGTGTCGGCTCCCGTGTGGCAGGTCGGCCCCAAGGGAGCGGCCTTGACCAGCAAGGCATCGCCATCGCAATCGGCTCGCATCTCCAGGAACTGCAGCGTGTTGCCGGATGTCTCTCCTTTCTCCCAGATAGCCTGTCGGGACCGGCTGTAAAAGGTGACCCGACCGGATTGGAGGGTCCGGGTGATGGCCTCGCGATTCATGTAGCCGAGCATGAGGACCCGGGAGGTTTCGACGTCCTGCACGATAGCGGGAATCAGACCGTTCTCGTCGAACGTCAGCGTATCGAGACCGTGGGTCAGGTCGATGATGCCTGCAAGAGAATCGCTCATGTCAGTCGAACCGGTATTCCGGCGGTGTAAAGATCTGATTTCAGGCCTGGAATCGGCACTTCGCCAAAATGGAAGATACTGGCCGCCAACGCCGCATCGGCCGCATCTGCTTCAAAAACTTCCCGGAAATGATCCGTATTCCCGGCACCGCCCGAGGCAATAACCGGGATGGATACCGCCTGCGAGATGGCGCCTGTGATGTCCACGGCAAATCCGGCCTTCGTACCGTCATGGTCCATGGAGGTCAGCAGGATTTCGCCGGCTCCAAGTTGATCCATTCGACGAGCCCAGGATATGGCTTCCAGCTCTGTTGGACGCGTGCCTCCATGGGAATGCACGTACCAGGTGCCTTCTACTTCCTTGATATCCATGGCTACGACAATACATTGGCTGCCAAACGCGTCAGCCAGTTCGCGCACCAGTTCGGGTCGGGCGATGACAGCCGAATTGACGGCTACTTTGTCAGCACCTGCCTGCAGGAGCTGGGATACATCTTCGACAGTCCTGACGCCGCCACCCACGGTAAACGGGATGTTCACCACTTCGGCAATACGGGTTACCAGGTCCAGAAGCGTACCGCGCGTTTCCAGCGTGGCCGTAATGTCCAGAAAGACAAGTTCGTCGGCGCCCTGCTTTACGTAGGAACGGGAGAGTTCGACCGGATCGCCGGCATCGCGCAGGGAGACGAAGTTGACGCCCTTGACGGTGCGGCCGTCCTTGATGTCCAGGCAGGGTATGATGCGTCGCGTGAGCATGCCGAGTGTACCGGGGCCGGATTGTGGCGTTCCGTGAACATTGCCTGAGCATCCCCACCCGCTCGCGTGCATCCAAGCCCCCCTCCGGTGGGGA
The DNA here is from genome assembly GCA_018623785.1 of Bacteroidota bacterium. Taxonomy (GTDB): domain Bacteria; phylum Bacteroidota; class Rhodothermia; order Rhodothermales; family UBA10348; genus JAAZVD01. The sequence continues at coordinate 6,983 of JAAZVD010000022.1, forward strand.
TTACGCTCGCTACGCTCGCGTGCATCCCCGGGTACTCCTTACCAGAGCACACCCCGCTCAGGACGCTCCGCGCCCCCGGGTCTTTTGCGTTCGGCCCTCCCAGAGCAAGCTCTGTCCGGTCCCAACGCAAAAGCCCCACTCACTTCGTTCGTGAGCGGGGCTTTCTGGATGCGGAGAGGGGGGGATTCGAACCCCCGATACGCCGTGAAGCGTATGCCGGTTTAGCAAACCGGTGGTTTCAGCCACTCACCCACCTCTCCTGGTAGATGCCCAGCATCTGCTGCGTCGGCTAAGCCAGTGCAGGGCGCGAAAAATACGCTTATCCCACACGCAGGTCAACGAAGAGCGTGTCAAAAGCGCCTAGCAAAAAGCAGACTGAAGCTAGGGGACCATACAGGTGATGGCTGCACGGAGAAATTCCGGTTCGCATCGGCGTACCGGGATAGGCACAGGGGCGCCTAGTCCAGGATGGATCCGAGAACGATGGAGCGCAATTTGCCGTGATCGTCCAGGCCTGTAGCCGGCACAACCTGCGTGAAATACACCACGACTAGATCCTCAGCCGGATCTACCCAATACACCGAATGGTAGGCCCCACCCCATCCGTATTCACCAATCGAACCGGGTGCGCCAAAAGCTCCTACATCGTTCAACACCATGAAGCCCAACCCAAAACCCGCTCCTCGAGCCCAGGGATACTCAATCTGGTCCAGGTGATTGACGGTCATCAGGCGAACAGTCGTTGGGGAAAGCAGGCGCACCCCATTCAATTCTCCTTCATTGAGCATCATTTGTAAAAATCGGGCATAGTCGCGGGCAGTAGACAGAAGTCCTGCACCGCCAGAAAAGCTGGTACGAGGGCCATACACATAGGCACCTTGGGCTTCCATCGCACTTTCTTCGGGCGAACGAACCAACCCGTCTTCCGTCAAGGAGTAAACGACAGCCAGTCGATCACGTTTGTGCTCCGGGAGATAGAAATGGGTATCGCGCATGTCCAATGGCTCAAACACGTTATCCCGGAGAAACTCATTCAGAGCTTGCCCCGACACCACCTCAATCAGAGCACCGAGGATGTCGGTGTTGTAGCCGTATACGTAGCTCTCGCCCGGATGGGCGTCCATCGGCAAAGCGGCCATCCGCCGTACTGTCTGTCGGATGGGCTCCTCCCGGTGTCCGAAATACCATCCCTGAATACCAGCAGCGGCCCATTCATCGGCGCCAGGGCCGTATCCGTATCCGATTCCCGCGGTGTGGAGCAGCAGGTGCCGAATGGTAATCGGTCGATCCGCAGGGACGACCGTATACCCATCACCGTCAGGGACTGCTACCGTTGATTCCGCATATTCCGGAAGGTACTTGCTCAGAGGGTCACTGATGAGCAGATGACCTCTCTCTTGGAGCATCAAAACGCCAACGCTCACGATGGCTTTGGTCTGGGAGGCGATCCGAAAAATGGCATCTGGTGCCATTTCTGATGCTTCCTCCCGGTCCTGATAACCCACTGCCGATTCATGGACCACGTGTCCATCCCGCACGATGGAAACCACGGCTCCCGGAAGCAGTCCGTCATCCGTATACCCCTGCAGCAGCGTGGTTAACGCTCCCAACCGCTCAGACGACATACCAAAGTCTTCAGGAATCCCGGTCGGGAGTTCCTGCCCCATCACCGGCTGAAGCATCATCAGTGCCAGTACAGAGATACACCAAAGCCTTCGATTCATGTTGCGGTACTTAAAGAATTGATGTGGGAGCGTACTCTCACTCAGAGAACAGCGATCAGGGTCGTATAGCTCTAGAATGCGTAGCGGAATCCTAGGTCAATCGTCCTTCCATAGTTCTGCCTCGAACTGACTGATCTAGCCACATTCAGCATCTCATTGATGTCCTCTGAACTGGTGATGTTGCTCACATTCAGATAGAGATCCATTCCTTTGACCGGAAGCGTCTGCTTGATGGACAGATCGTACCGCCGAAAAGCGGCCGATGCCTGCCGGAGCTCTGGCCAGAAATTGGTCTGACGGAAAATGTCCGATCGGTGGATCATGGAGACGCGCGCTGAAAAGCCTCGGTAGTCATATCCCACGGACATATTCATGATGTGGTTGGGCTGATCGATAAGACGATCCACGTAAATCGAGTCCACATTGACGCTTCCGACGCGAAGCGGCGGACCATAATCGATTTGAAATTCGATGACGGTGCGCGGGTATTTGACCTCTGATTCTGTCACGGTGTAGTTGGCGTTGAAGACCAAACCGCTGAGAAAGCTCGGCAGGTACCAAAACCGTGTTTGATAATCCAGCTCGATTCCCGAAAGAGTGACATCATTCGGATTGTTGGATACGTAGTTCTGGATGAATCCCTTCTCCAACTCCTCAGGTACCCCGTACAGTTCGGGATCTTCGATGTATCGACGTCCGCTCGAATAGATCAGATCAGAAATATTCTTTCTGAAGTACCCGGCACTGATAAACCCGATGTAGTTCTGCGTTACCGAAACACTCAGGTCGATATTTTCAGAGACAGCGGGTACAATGTTCGGATTTCGATAATTGACTGATTTGGAAGCTCCAACGTAGTTGGCCAAAGGAATCAAGTCCGTGTAGCTAGGCCGGCTCAATGTCCGTGTCTTGGCAAAACGCAATTCCAACCCATCCACCGGCCTCAACCGAACAAACAGGGCCGGCAGCATGAATACATTCTCGCGCTCCCGTTCGACCTTTTCGTAACTGCTGAAGGAGAAACTCGGGATGTTATCCGCCCATCCTTGCCATGCCGTGTAGGCAGTTTTGTTTTTCTCCCAGCGGACTCCCGAAACAATATTCAATCTGGGGCCGACATCCATATCTGCCATGGCGTAGCCAGCCAGATAGTTTTCCTCTCCGGTATAATCGAACAGGTTAGAGTTGGTCTGATGAAAGGTATGTGCAATATCCTCCCAATAACCTGCATTGCTGAAGTTCTCCGCCATGTAGTCGAAGACTTCGCGAGCAAAACCCAGCTCTGGAAATGGACCCAGGGTGTAGTCACCGTTAAAAAACCCCTCACTGGAGTAATCTTCATCCACAAAAGGACCGATTGGGAATCGACGGACTCCGTAGCCGAGTGGAACATCGCCCAGTTCTTCAAAGGTTTCTGACAAGCCTTCCATGGCTCCGCCTGGTGCATTGTTCAACCTCCCGTATTGGCTCCCGCGATCATAGTCCCGAGACTTTCTACGGTTTTTCGCACCTACCTTGATGGCGCCTGACAGGTTGTTCGCGAGCCGAATATCATAGCTCAGATCCAGGCGAACCGTCCGGTCGCGTTCTTCGGTGTCATCCAGGTCCAGACTGTACGTATCCGGCCACATCGCCGTCTCGTTGTCATTGATGAGACTCTGAACGGTGGCCGCACTCTCACCGAGCGGATTCGCCGTGAACGCCTGCTCTTGATTGAAGCGGAAATAAAAGTCGTCCAGCTTCTGGATGGAGATCGCTCTGGAGAACGATGCAGATACGTTCAGTTTTTTTGCAATCGTCTGCTCGTACTCGAGAATGTGCGTCTTTACTCTGGTCTCGACATCAGCATCTCCTGTAGTGAGGCTACGCGTCCGAGCGCCCAGTCCATAAGACTCAAAACGGGAGATTCTGTCTGATTGGATCGAGCTGGAGAGAAAACTATAGCTGACATTTCCGTTGGGAATCCTCACATCGGCGACAAATAATCCATTTGTCCGATCGTTCAATCTCGAAATGTCATACAACTGAAATCCGGTGGAACGGAGGGCGTTCAAGGAGTCCAACTGTGCATTGGGATTGGTGTAGGAGGCACCCAATTCGTACGAGCTCCGATCTCTTTTTTCCAGATCAATCAGGCCGAGTACACCCACTCGTTCCTCCCAAAACCGATTGCTGGACGTAAAGACAAACTTGTAGTCGTCGTACGAGTCGCGTAAATCATTGTACATGGTTTGCGCGATGAGTCGTGAATTGAAGCCTGATTCAGCTTTCTTGAGTTTGAAGTTGACTGTTCCACCAAGCACATCAGCGTCCTGGTCGGGCGTTCCAGCCTTTGTCACTTCAATACCTTCCAGCATGTATTGGGAAACCATGCTGAGGTCAGTACTGCGGTTGGAAGAGTCGGTTGCGGCAAGGCGTACTCCATTGACCGAAACGGCATTGTATTTAGGGGAGAGACCGCGAACGACGACCTTGTTTCCCTCGCCACCCTCGCGCTGAACCGTAATCCCCGGAATACGCGATACTGATTCAGCAGCATTGGCATCCGGCAACTCTTCAATCCTGTCAGAGGAGACAATGTTGACCAGCGACTTTTCGGACAACTGCCGGTTGATAGCTGCGAGCTGTCCTTGCGCTTGGGCGGTCACGACGATCTCAGCCCCTTCCAACTCGGTGTACACCAGTTCGAAATCCCGAACGATGTCGACTCCCGGACTAACGACAAGTGTATCCCTGATAGAGGCGTAGCCGATATATCCGGCTTCGATCACATAGGTACCGGCTTTGACATTGGGAATGAGATATTTCCCGTCAAAGTTGGTGGCAGACCCAAGGCTTGTACCTTTCAGCACAACATGAGCCCCGACCAATTCATCCCCGGTCTGCTCATCAATCACCGTACCCTGAATACTTGCAGATTGTGCAAATGAAGTATGCACCGCGAAGCTCAGAAACAGGAATGCGGCCAAGA
>JAAZVD010000237.1 GCA_018623785.1 Bacteroidota bacterium
GGCAAAAGGCCCGGCCTATTCGGCGCGCCTCGATGGCAGCTTACGCTCGGGTCTGTATGGTCCGTACGACCCAGAGACAGACGAATGGCGAGACCTTCTCCGCCTGATCGACCATGCCCGGTTTCGTCCAGAAGATTCGGGTACGTATGTCAGAATCGGTCCCCTCGACCGTACCCGGTTTGGCAGTGGCCATTTGGTCAACTTCCTTTCGACCAAGACCGTCTGGGACGAGCGAAGCATCGGTGGTGAGGTTCAATTTGCGGGACGACGTCACACCCTCGAGGCGTTCGTATCGGACATTACCCGCCGCAATATTTCCGGTCTGCGCCTGGCTATCGCTCCCTTCGACCAAGGCCTAAGCGGTGTATCCTCACTGCAGCTGTCAGCAGCGGTCATCGAGGACCATACCGTCCGGACAGAGGGCGACAACCCGTTCAGGGGCTTCGAAGGCGGCCTCCGTATGATTGCGTACCGAAGCGGGAGTTTCGACTTCGTCCCTATCCTGAGCGGTGCATGGCTGCCCTCATACGGACAAGGGCTATTGGTCGGGGCCAATCTGGAAAATGCCAATTTCATCGATATAGCGCGCCTGCACCTGTCCTTGGCTCTCCACTACAACAGCTCAGACTTTCGACCGGCACTTTTCGGAGCCTTCTATCCGGTCAGTGGGCCGGGTCGCAGCATCGTATCGGGTGCCGAGCCCGTTCGCCAGGACACTCCGCTGCGGGACGTCCAGCGGGGAAATTCCATCATCTTCGAATCCCGAATCCTGTTTTTCGAACGGTTCGAGTTGTGGTATGCCTTCCTGCGCTATCATGGTGTTCAACACCTCAGCGAATACCATCTGCGCCTGTTTTTTCAGGCGCGCAATGTGCGCATCAGTGTAGCGCAGGATCGAAGGGGACTGAAAGGATTCCGCTCCCTCTTCGGGGAGCTGGGCGCAGAAAACCGGATGCGATTCGAGTTCGACCTGCGATTATATGGCCGCGTTTGGATCGTGTTGGATGCCCACTATACCTATCGGCGTGTGCCCACGCTGTCGGACCTTCACTTTTTTTCGATTCAACGCCGTTTCGATCCTACCGTCGGCCTGCGTGCCCGCTTTTGAAACGATGGCCTTAATAATTCCCTGACACTTCGGTGCGACATTTCCGCCCATGAGCCCAGCACCTGCCTCCATCCTCTTCCTGTGCACCCACAACAGTGCTCGCTCCCAGTTGGCCGAGGCGCTCATGCGTCATCATTTCGGGGACCGTTTCGAGGCACGGAGCGCCGGCACCGAGCGAACCCTTGTCAAGCCGGAAGTACCACTGGTGCTTGAGGAGGCCGGTGTTGACGCATTAGGGCTGCATTCAAAGACCATCGATGATCTTACCGATTGGCGCGCTGATATCGTAGTTACCGTGTGCGACGATGCTCGCGAACAGTGTCCCTACCTCCCGGGCCGTATAGCCACCATCCACCGGGCCTTCGTGGATCCATCGCGAATAGATTCCAGCCCAGAAGAGCGCATGGAGGCCTTCCGTCAGGCCCGCAACCAGATTGAGGCCTGGCTGAAAGAATCCTTCTCCGGCCCGCGCGACCTGCACGCCTTGACGGATGCGGAGTGAGGCAGACGCCGTTGCGGGGAGAACAGGCCCTTACGTGCTGTGCGAGCCCACTGCTGCCTCAGTCGGCTTTCCAGGCGGCAATCTGGTCGAATAGGTACCCCATAAGCTGGTCGGTGGACACCCGGTCCTGCTGCATGGAATCACGGTGCCGCACGGTGACTGAGTCATTCTCAAGGGTATCTCCGTCCACGGTGATACAGAAAGGCGTACCCACCTCATCCATACGACGATAACGACGACCGATAGCCCCTTTTTCGTCGTAGAACGTATTGAATTCTTCCCTCAGAACGGCTTCCACCTTGTGTGCATATTCGGGCATGCCATCCTTTTTGACGAGGGGCAGAATACCCATCGTTATGGGGGCTAAACGTGGATGGAATTTCATGACCGTCCGCGAGTCGCCGTCGATTTCCTCTTCTCTGTAGGCCTCACAAAGCAGGGTCAGTACCGTCCGATCCAGGCCCACGGAAGTCTCCACGACGAACGGGATGTATTTCTCCTGGGTTTGCGGATCGAAGTATTCCATTTTCTTGCCGGAATGCTCCTGATGCGCTTTCAGGTCGAAATCAGTTCGGGAGTGAATGCCCTCTACCTCCTGCCAGCCGATGGGGAATTCGTACTGGATGTCCTGGGCAGCGTCTGCGTAGTGGGCCAACTTTTCGTGCTCATGCCAGCGCAGTTTCGATGGACGGATGCCGTTGGACAGGTGCCAATTCATCCGTTCCTCTCGCCATGCCTCAAAGGCTTCCATCTGGTTGCCGGGCTTGACGAAATACTGCATCTCCATCTGTTCGAACTCGCGCATCCGGAATATGAACTGCCGCGCTACGATCTCGTTGCGGAAGGCTTTCCCAATCTGGGCAATCCCGAAAGGCACCTGGTGGCGGCCCGTTTCGCGCACATTGTGGAAGTTGACAAAGATGCCTTGCGCCGTTTCCGGACGCAGGTAGATCTTGTTGTCCGGATTGGAGACAGGTCCAACCGTCGTGTCGAACATCAGGTTGAACTGACGCACTTCCGTCCAGTCGGATGTTCCTGAGTCAGGCGAACGGATCTCCTCGGACATGATGATGTCGTAGAGCGCCTTGGGCATGTCTTCCGCATTGAGCGCGTCGACAAGAGCCTGGTAAACGCGGTCGGCGTCCTCGTCCTTGCCCTTACGGCGAAGGCGGTCGATATGGCCTTCAATGAGCTGATCGGCGCGATAGCGCATCTTGGACGTCTTGTCGTCGATGAGCGGATCGGCAAAGGCGTCCACGTGGCCGGATGCCTTCCACACGGTAGGATGCATCAGTATGGCTGCATCGATACCGGAGATGTTGTCATGACGCTGCACCATCGCGTTCCACCAGCGCCGGGTAATGTTGCGCTTCAGTTCGACCCCAAGCGGTCCGTAGTCATACGTGGCAGCAAGTCCACCGTAGATCTCGGAAGATTGGAAAATGAAGCCACGACGCTTCGAGAGGGAGACGATCTTTTCAAACAGGTCGGACATGTCAGCCGATCGAGAAAGTGTTCATGAATGGTGCGGACAATAGAAGGTACGCACTGTCAGCACCGCCTTCTTCACCTGCCCCTTGAAAATCCTGCCGATCTTGCGGGAGCATCCGATGGTTCAGCGCCGCTGTCCAACCTTTCTCATTCGGTTGACACCAAGCCGCGTTCGGCCAGGGACGTGTAGTCGTCCCCGGCAATGATGACATGATCACGAAGCGGTATGCCCAAATGCGCTCCCGCCCGCGCCAGCTGGCGGGTGACGGCTATATCCTCCCGGCTCGGCTCCGGGTTTCCGGACGGATGATTGTGGATGCAGATAACAGCCGCCGCATGCTCAAGAATGGCCCGGCGAAAGATCAGACGAGGCTCTACGATACTGGAGGCGATCCCCCCTTCAGATGCGATGAAATCGCTGATGCGA
>JAAZVD010000238.1 GCA_018623785.1 Bacteroidota bacterium
AAAACCTCTGGATGGGGACAGCTGTGGTCGGAGCCCCGATCAATAACATGCTTGGCGCTTTTGTTGAGATCAAGATGGAAAAGAACCAGGATATGGACGCACGGTTTGTATTCCATACCGGTCTTCTCTACACCGTTTCCGATGATTTTCAGCTTGACCTACACGTAGGTACCGGTATGAATGAGAGCTCGGGAGATGAGTTTATCGGGCTCGGCTTCGCTTTCAGGCGCTGAACCCTTCAAGGCTCTCGTAGTCACCGCGTGAGCGCAACTCGGCCCTTGGTCAGACTGCCTCTCATGGCTGACACTGGCCATGCCTACCGGTTTGACCATGCGTTTGGGCCCGGGCTCGCGTACTTTTGCCGCGTCCAAGCGCGCCCATCCGCGCCGTTTTCCTCGCTTTTCCTACGACCATTCCGAATGACCCCCTATCGCCCAATCCTGATCGTTGTTCTTCTGGTTGTCTTTCTTGGCACACCTTCCCTGCATGCCCAGTCGGTTCCCCTCTGGGACCATGTAGACTCCCTGCCCAATTCGCCGGCTGGTCGCTACGACGACATGGCATGGGTGGACCCGGAACGAGGCTGGGTCGTCAATCTGGCTGGCGAAATATGGCACACGGATGACGGAGCCGCGACTTGGACACGGCAGGCGTTGCGCTCCGATGTGCGCTTTCGCAGCGTTGCTTGCCGGGATTATCCCAGCACCGCCACCGGAAAGGAGGTCTGCTGGGCGGGTACTGTCACCTCTACCGATGCCGGTAACAGCGCGGGTATGCTCTGGGAGACGCGTGATGGTGGTGCTCACTGGATCGATATCACCCATCGCATCAGCGGCACCGTACCCTACGGTATCTGCGGTATGGTATCGATCGGCAGTAAGGCCTGGGCTGTCGGAGCCTACTACGGAGAACCCACCATAATCCGAAGCGAGAACGGCGGAGAGACCTGGGTGGGCACACCTGTGGGGAATCTGGCCGAGAACCTGATCGACGTCTATTTCAAGAATGAACTCGAAGGATATGCCACGGGTGGAACCGACGGTCTAGCCACTGGCACGGCTGTTGTCTTGCGGACGCTGGATGGTGGTCTTTCCTGGGAGCGCGTCCATGTCTCTTCCCTCACTGCTGGAGCCCAGGCAGAATGGGGCTGGAAGATTTCTTTCCCAACGGATGATACCGGCTACATTTCAGTCGAGTATGCCAGCTCGAATGCGCCAACAGCCAAAGTGCTCAAGACCACCGATGGCGGGGCCACCTGGTCTGAAGTCTATATCGAAGGCAGTAATTCGAGCGCAGGACTCCAGGGTATCGGGTTCATATCTGCCACGACAGGATGGGCTTCCGGTCGCGGCGTCACCTCAGTCACAACCGACGGTGGCACTACATGGACCCAACTCGGCCACTATAATCCCGGAACGAATAACGGACAGCTCGATGGGGCCATGAACCGATTTTTTGTGGTCAATGACACCCTGGCCTACGGCGTCGGCTTGCGCCTTTATGAACTTACCACCGCCTCGTCTACCAGCACGGCGTTGGAAGCGAAGCCTCTGCCGGATGCCTTCTCACTGGCTGATCCATATCCGAATCCTTTCGTCGAGGAGGCCCGATTACCCTACTCGCTGGAGCGCGCATCCATGGTTCATGTGCAGGTCATCGATATGCTTGGTCGTATACATCGCTCGTTTCCAAGTCGATACCTTCAGCCAGGATCCCATGAGATCATCTGGGACGGGACTGATGAAGCCGGTACCCGTGTTCCCTCCGGTGGCTATATATTCCTCGTTGATATTGGAGACTCCATCGAGACGAAACGCGTGGTTTTCGTCAAGTAGTCGCCAAGAAGACCGACCTACAGATCAACCCTCTGACCCATGGGAAATCCCATCATCCACTTCGAAGTAGCCGGCACGGACGGACCCGCCCTCGAGGCGTTCTATGCCCAGTTATTCGAGTGGAAAATTGATCATCGGGGAGAGGGAGACATGCAGTACGGATTCATCAGCGAGGGGTCCGCCGGCGCTGTTGGAGGCGGCATTCGACACGAGCCTACAGGGTCTCCGGAAGTTGTCTTCTATGTGGAGGTGGAGGATGTTTCCATCGCTATCGAACGAGCCAAGGCCCTGGGTGCAACAGTCCGCATCAATCCCATCGATACCGGCGATGTGACGTTTGGAATGATCCGTGATCCTCAGGGAAATTCAGTCGGGCTGATTCAGCGGCCTGAACCACCTCAGCACTCTTCGCAAGAAGACAATCCAGTTTCATGAATACCTCCCCCATCGTTGTTCTGGGTTGCGGCCTGGTCGGCAGCGCCATTGTAAAGGACCTGGCTCTCGTTGAAGGGCATCACGTAACGGCTGTCGACATTGCCAGTCAGCACCTGGACGCCCTGCCATCGCATGAGCGCATTACCACGGTTTGTGCCGATGTAAGGCAAGATGGCGAAGTAGCCCGCCTCGTCGAGAATGCCAAGCTGGTCGTATGCGCGGTCCCTGGATTCATGGGATTCGAAACGCTTGGCAAGATCATCGATGCTGGCAAATCGGTCGTGGATATTTCCTTCTTTCCGGAAGATGCCATGGAACTGGATGAGCGGGCTCGCTCAAAAGGAGTTACCGCGGTGGTGGACTGTGGTGTGGCGCCGGGTTTGTGCAACATCCAGGCCGGCTGGGTACAGGAAAGGATGGATCGGGTGGATTCCTACCTTTGCTATGTCGGTGGACTACCGACCGTTCGCGTAAAGCCTTTTGAATACCGTGCTGTCTTCTCTCCCATTGATGTCATCGAAGAATATACCCGGCCGGCCCGCTATGTCGAGCATGGGCAATTGATTGTTCGTCCTGCTCTTACCGACATCGAGCCGGTGGATCTCCCCGGCGTGGGTACGCTCGAGGCCTTCAACACAGATGGTTTGCGTTCGCTCATCCACACTCTGGAGGCTCCTTTCAAGAAGGAAAAAACACTGCGTTATCCGGGGCATGCAGCCCTGATGCGCACCTTTCGGGATACGGGCTTGTTCGCCGATCAGCCCATTCCAACGGCCAGTGGGGATGTACGCCCCATCGATCTGACGAGCCGCCTGCTCTTCGATGCGTGGAAAATGGACGCGCAGGACAGGGACCTCACCGTCATGCGGGTCGTGATGGAGGGCGAGGAGAATGGTGAAGCTATAGGCTACACCTTTGACCTGCTCGATCATTTTGATGAGATGACGGGAATCCATTCCATGGCGCGAACCACGGGATATACTTGTACGATTGTCTCCAGTCTCGTTCTCGACGGTGCCTTCGACCGACCCGGGATCAACCCTCCGGAGTATCTGGGCGCTGTCACCGGGATCTATGAATCTGTTCTGGAGGGCTATGCCAAGCGCGGCATAGCCGTTTCAATGCAACGCTCATCATTGGACTGAACGCGCTTAAAGGCTTTTTACAGACCGCTTTAGCGGCATCGAATCTTTTTCCGCGGGGTGTGACATTTAGATGTCACACCCCGCTCTGTATTAT
>JAAZVD010000239.1 GCA_018623785.1 Bacteroidota bacterium
ATTTAAGGACGCAGCCGCGTTGGTGCGCCGCAAAGGGCGCGAGATGACCGGGACCTTTCAAGTGGAAGGATGGCGATCCGTTATGGCAGCCATGGATGCCGGAGCATCGATTGACCATGTGTTTATTGCTCCTTCACTGGTCATCCCCGAGGGTGAGGCTAGCCGCCTGGTTGGCTGCGGGACGATTTTCGAGATCAGCGATGGGGAGATGAAAAAGCTGTCCGATGTATCCACGCCGCCGGGGATTCTGGCTGTCGTTCAGCAACCGAAGCTGCAAGAGCTGGATCCATGGCCGCAACGGGTACTGCTATTGGACGGCGTTCAGGACCCTGGCAATGTGGGGACGCTGATCCGAACGGCAGCCTGGCTGGGGATTGATACTGTGGCCATCGGACCCGGCACGGCTGATCCGTTTGCGCCGAAGGTGGTCCGTTCCACCATGGGCGGTCTCTGGGACCTGCAGATGACACGTGTGGACGACCTTGAAGGCTGGCTCGATGGGGCTGTCGCCCATCGAGCGCAGGTCTGGGTGACGGATATGGTCGGCACGCCTCTGGGCAACTGGCATCCATCTCCGCCATCGGTAGTGGTCATCGGCAGTGAGGCGCACGGCGTCTCCGACGCCGTGCGCCGGGCAGCGACAGGTACCGTCACCATCAAGGGAGCCGAGACCCGGAAAGCCGTGGAAAGCCTGAATGCGGCCGTGGCAGGGGCTATTATCATGAGTCACTGGGCTGTAACAGCTGTTTAGTGAAGGCTGGAACCGCACCGTATATTGCCCGCATCACCATCCCGCCAGCCCCATGGAAGTACCTTCGCTGCAAGGACTTGGACTCGAGTCCGGCGTCCTGACCAAGGAGAAGAAGAAGCCGGTCGACAAGAAGGGCCAGATGCTCATCATCGGGGTCCCGAAGGAGGCCTCGGAAGACGAGCGGCGCGTGGCCGTTGCACCGGCCGGAGTGGCAACCCTGGTGGCTAACGGTCACCGCGTGCTGGTAGAGGAGGGCGCCGGCGAAGGCGCCAATTTCTCGGACACCGAATACGCGGAGGCCGGAGCTGAAATTTCCCCGTCGCCCGGCGACGTGTATGCCAACAGCACCCTCATCGTGAAGGTCGGCCCGCCGACGGAAGAGGAAGCGGGCATGCTCAAAGAGCGCCAGGTCCTTTTTTCCGCGCTGCATCTGGGCAACACGTCGCCCGCGTTCCTCAGACATACCATCGAATTGGGCGTCACTGGTCTTGGCTTCGAGTTCATCCGCGATTCGGATGGCAGCCTGCCCATCGTGCGCATGATGCACGAAATCATGGGGTCGATGGCCATACAGATTGCGGCACGTTACCTGGAGAGTGGCGAAGATGGCCGCGGCGTCATGCTTGGGGGCATCTCGGGCGTTCCGCCTTCAAATGTGGTCATTCTGGGAGCCGGCGTGGTCGGCGAATGGGCGGCTCGGACGGCCTTGGGATTCGGCGCCCACGTCATCGTCCTGGACAATGATCTCGGTGCCCTGCGGGCCCTAGAGCACTACCTCGGCCGCGGCATCACGACGGCCATGGCCACGGAGCAGTACATCACGAGTGCGCTTGAAACGGCGGACGTCGTTATCGGCGCCATGATGTCGGCGGGTAAGCGATCGCCCATCGTCGTCACCGAAGACATGGTGGCTCGCATGCGGGAGGGGTCGGTCATTGTAGACACCATGATGGATCAGGGCGGCTGCATCGACACGAGCAAACCCACGACCCACTCGGAGCCGGTCTTCCGCAAGCATGGGGTCATTCACTATGGTGTGCCCAACATGCCCTCAAACGCCGCGCGCACAGCTACCTATGCCCTGACCAACGTCCTGGTGCCCTATGTTCTAAAGATCGGGGAGGCTGCATCCGTCAACGAGGCTCTCTGGATGGATGTTGGATTGCGCAACGGCACGTACGTGTACCGCAAGCATCTGACCAAAAAGAGTCTGGCCTCGATGTTCGGGATCCCACATCGGGATATTGAGCTCTTAATCGCCTCGGGAATCTGATACCACCATGCAGGCACAAAAGACTCCCATCCACGCACCCACGAGCACGACTCTCAGCTGCAAGGGCTGGCACCAGGAAGCCGCCATGCGCATACTGATGAATAACCTCGACCCGGCCGTGGCCGAGCACCCGGACGAACTCATCGTATATGGCGGCGGCGGTAAAGCGGCCCGCAACTGGGACGCTTACCATCGCATCATTGCCACGCTACAGCGCCCTGAGAATGACGAGACGCTGATTGTGCAGTCGGGTAAACCCGTTGGCGTCTTCCCTGCGCACGAAGAGGCGCCGCGGGTCTTGATTGCCAATGCGCACCTCGTGCCCCGCTGGGGTAACGGGGACGAATTCCGTCGGCTCGATGCTATGGGCCTGACCATGTACGGTCAGATGACCGTCGGCTGCGCCATCACGTGAATCACCCTCGTCTCCTTTCCGTTCAGCATCCTGACCCTCGGCGCCGCATGAAGCTTGCCATCTTTACGACTGGAGGGACCATCGACAAGGTCTACTTCGACGCCAAAAGCGATTACAAGGTGGGAGAGCCGCAGATCAAAAGTATTCTTGATCGGGTAGGCGTCACGATTCCTTTCGAGGTGACGGAGCTTTTTTACAAGGACAGCCTCGACCTGACGGATCAGGATCGGGCCCTGATTGTGGATTCGGTTGCCGCGGTGGACACGGACCGCATTATCGTGACACACGGTACGGATACCATGGTTGAGACCGCCAAAGTTCTCAAAGAGAGGGTTGGGGACGTGAAAACCGTAGTCTTGGTGGGCTCACTTGCACCGGCCCGGTTCAGGGAAACGGATGCCGAGTTCAACATCGGCGTGGCCGTCGGAGCCGTACAATCATTGGGACCAGGCGTCTATCTTGCCATGAACGGCAGGATTTTCGATCCTGAGAGTGTTCGGAAAAACCGGGCAGAGAACCGCTTCGAAGCTATTTGATGCGCGGGTCTCGGCCGGGCCTCCCCTTTTGGTCAGGTTGCTCATTCGCGTGCGTCTCTTCGTATTCATCTCCTTGGTCCTTCTGGTTGGTTCTCCTGCGTCCGCGCAGGATGCCGTGTCCATGGTCGATGCATCGTTCGAGGAATTGTGCCCCCTGGACCTGTGGGAGCAACAAACCCTGTTTTTTGGCGGTGAGCGCCAAGGGGACGGCCGGCGAGCGACCTGGTCCCTACCCATTGAACCAACCGGGGCTTTTCGCCAGGATGCCTTGGGCCGCGTATTTTTAACGGATCCAGCCGATGGTGGGGCTGTAGAGGTCCTCCTGCAGGGCCTACTGGGAGATGGATTGGCACTGGATGGAGAATTCGTGCGTGCCGGTTCCGAGCGGCTGGATGGGCTGGGGGTGGCAGCGTCGGTGGCCAGCGGAGATTTTCGTTTTGTGCCCGATACGACCGAAGCCGTACTGTGCATGACCGACCTTGGGGAG
>JAAZVD010000023.1 GCA_018623785.1 Bacteroidota bacterium
ACAGAGCCTCCGATCCCGGTTTGGGAACAGCGGCGCCACTGATGATTACCGTGCAAAGATGCGTACCGAAGGGGGCGGTATCATTACACACAAAAGCGATAAGAATGCCCCGTTTCACGCATCCTTCGTACCTTTCAACCGCACCTGTGTGCTCAACCATAACGACGATGGAAACAGCTACTGAGGATGTCATCCATATAACGGATGCCGCTTTGGCCAAGTTGGTTGAAACCGCAAACAACGAGACCATCGATCTGACATCAACCTACCTGCGTATCGCGGTGGTCCCGGGCGGCTGTTCCGGTTTGACGTACGACCTTGGTTGGGATACGGAGGCATCCGCGCAGGACAAACAATTGCGCCAGGACGTGTTCCGTGTAGTTGTTGATCCCCGAAGTGCAGCCTATTTGTCAGGGTCCATACTCGACTTCAGCGATGGGCTGGAGGGGAAGGGATTTCATTTCCACAACCCACAGGCAGTCCGAAACTGTGCTTGTGGCGAAAGTTTCGGACTGTAGGAGCTCGACGTACAGGCGGAAGCCGCAGTGTTGGGTGATGCTGAGCTCGCGTCGATGCGTTCCGACTACTGACCGCTCGTGGTAGCATCGCGCTCGAACGCGATGAGATCACCCTCCAGAATGCCCTTCGAATCACTGTAACCAGCCTCTACCTCCAGCACATACTGCGACAGTCCGTTGGAGGAGATGGTCTCCGTGCGCATGGGTTGAATGTATTTGGCAATGCTCTGAATGGTGCCATCCGAGCGGACAAAGATCAGATCCAGCGCCAAGCGGGTGTTCGCCATCCAGAACCCCTGCTCCGATTCCTGGTCGAAGATGAACCACATGCCGGAATCTTCGGGCAGCCCATCACGCTGCATCAAGCCCCTGTTGCGCGAAGAGTCCGTATCGGCAATTTCTATATCCAGGGTCAGATAGGCCTCATCATCCCGGCTGATGGTCAGGGTACCATCCTTCCTGAAGGGAATGGAGACCTGATCGTCATCGGTTCGGGTAGGTTTGTCGACGGGCGGGGAGCCGCAGGCACTCAGCGAGGCAGCAACGAGCAGAAGGGCAATAAGTCGGGTCATGATTCCGTGTCAGTTTCAAACGTCTGGCGGCGCCAGCTGATGCGATCATCTTCCGAGATGCCGTAGCGGTCGGTGAATCCTGCACGGACCTCAACGACATACTGGGCTGGCGCCGTCGATTCGATAAAGTCCTCTGAGTAAGGGGTGGTCCGCTTGACGACGTTGACGATGTCTCCATGGGCATCAACAAAAATGATGTCCAGCGCCAAAGGTGTGTTCTTCATCCAGAAAGATCGCATCGACTCCCCGGCGTCGATAAATAACATGCCACCGCGGTCGGGCAGGGATCGACGGTACATCAGGCCCTGGGCCTGCTCCTCGGGCGTCTCTGCCAGTTCGATGATGATCCGAGAGATGATGCTGCTGTCGGGCCGCACGAAATCAAGGACACCCTCCGGAGTAAAGGCGATGTCGGTTTCCATGGCTTCGTTGTCCCGTGTTTCCCCCGTACATCCTGCAAGACCCGTCATTACTGCGGAGAGGAGCACGGTGGCGGCACAAAAAGCGGTCAGCCGGGCAGTAATCGGGCGGTTACGGTATCGCATACGGTTT
Organism: Bacteroidota bacterium; assembly: GCA_018623785.1. GTDB lineage: Bacteria > Bacteroidota > Rhodothermia > Rhodothermales > UBA10348 > JAAZVD01. The sequence continues at coordinate 1,643 of JAAZVD010000023.1, forward strand.
TTCCGAGGTCGGTCAGTCGAACAGTTTGGTTACGGATAGGCTGAATGAACCCACTTGCTTCCAGATCTGCCAATTCGTCCACGCGTTCAACCAGTAGGTCAACGCCATAGCGTGACTCCAGTTCTTCGAGATGCAATCCATCGGCCGTACGCAAGCGAAGCAGGATGTACTCGTCCGCCAGCGCGTCCATTGAAAGGCGTTCATTCTCATCTACCGGTGCTACATGCTGCGTGAGTAACGCCTGGTACTGCCGCAGATTGCGGACGTTGGCCCATCGCAGGGCTGGGGTACCGGTCCACCAAAAAGAATGGGCTGAGGGTCCGAAACCGATATAATTCGAGTGGGACCAGTACCGATGGTTATGAACAGCACGGTAGCCGGGTTTGGCAAAGCTCGAAATCTCGTAGTGCTCGTAGTCACGCTCGCGCAGGTAATCTATCGTGAAACGAAACTGATCGTTCATGTCCTCGTCGCTCGCGGCCTCGACAAGGCCGCGAGCGACTTTGTTTTTCAACGGAGTTCCGTCTTCGATGGTCAAACCATAGGTCGAAACGTGCGGGACATCCATCGAGGCGGCAATTTCCAGGTTGGCCGACCAGTACTCGGGTGGTTGTTCGGGAAGTCCGAAAATGAGATCGATGGAGAAATTATCGTAGCCACTGTCACGAACTGACTGTACGACGGATCGGGCTCGATCAGCATCGTGGACCCGGTTCATGAAGCGTAAGTCATCTTCAAAAAAGGACTGAATTCCGATACTCAAGCGGTCAATACCGAGAGCTCTCAAGGCAGCGAGGTAGTCCGAGGTGACATTTTCCGGATTGACTTCAATGGTCGTCTCTTCGACCCGACTGCAGTCGAAGTGTTCGTTGAGGGTAGCAATGATGCGTCCCAGGTCATCGGGGTGTAGTAGGGAGGGCGTGCCTCCTCCAAAGTAGATGGTCCCCACCGGGTCCGCGGAGGCGTAGGCCGCTGCGCGGATCCGTATTTCCTTGCACAGGGCTTCAACGAACGAAGCGTGGCTGGATGCCGTCGTCACGAAATAGAAATCGCAGTAGGTGCACCGCTGTGCGCAGAACGGAATGTGAATGTAAATGCCAGTCAACGCGATGAGCGGGATCAAGAGGGTGTGTTTCTGCCAAAAGCGGGCCCGGTGACATCAGAATATTACACCGATGCGGAAAGGTATGGCTACGGCCACTTTGGTAGCGCCAATGACCAGCGCGGGGACAACTTCGTAGAATAGCACGGACTCGCGAAGTGGTTTGACCCAGCCGATCCCCACGTGCAAGGTTGGGCCGGTCAACGTATCACCGCTGTCGGAGGGGTCCAGATATCCTCCTATGCCTGTCAGGAGGTAGGGGGCTTTCTCTATTCCCGGCAGGGTCACGATCACAGAGGCCTGAGGGTCGAAGATCCACGTGGCATCGTCCCGCCCCCCCAGGATAAAACCCGTAAGTCCAGCATCCAGGGCGAAGGACAAGTCTGCATTGATAGGGGTGGACAATCGGCCCCTGAAGCCCATTCCAAAGCCGTTCTCCGCACTCAAGAGAGCGTTGAAGCCGAGCCCGAGCCGGGAATCTGCCAGTTGGGCTTCGGCATTCGGCGCGCTCAGTGCGCAGGTAGCTGCGAGCAGCGCCATGGCGAGAATTCTGGAAGATCTTTTACACGAAAAAGGCATGCTCTTGCGAGTAGGTTTTGGGTTTGAAGGTGGCGGGCCGCTTTGTACCTTGGCAGGGCGAAGGGGACGTGGAGCACAGTGTAGGGCAACCAAGCCCCAAAGCGGTCATAAAATAGGAAAAAGCGCAACTCGGTCGATGAAATTCTGTGTGTGTATCAAGCAGGTGCCCGATGTGCAGGCTGCGGTTCAAACAGGCCGGATGGTACTGAACGCGTACGACGCATCTGCGGTGGAAGAAGCTCTGGTGTTGAATGCATCAAATGAGGACCCGGTAGATCTGGTGCTTGTGGGTGGACCGGCTGCAACGGAAACGATCCGTAAGGCATTGGCGATGGGGGCTTCAGATGCCACTCATCTGGTCACCGACGATGTGGCTGACTCCCATGCCATTGCGGAGTTGCTCGCGGCCCATTTCCGGGAACACGATTACGACGTGATCCTGACCGGCAAGCAAAGCCAGGACTCTGACGCAGGACTGGCAGGCAGCATGCTGGCAGAGCGACTCGGACTGCCCTATGCCACAAACGCGGTCGGCCTGGCCGTAGAGGGTAGCACTCTGGTCGTAACCCGGCAGGGAGATGCTGGGCAGGAGATCATTGCGCTCGAGACGCCGTGCGTTGTTACCTGCTCAAACGATATGAACAACCCGCGTATTCCCGCACTGAAGGGAATCATGGCGGCCAAGCGAAAGCAGATTGCCACCCAAGAGATCGTTACTCCAGCGCCGCGTTCAACCGTCAGGGAAACGACGGATCCACCGGGGCGTGAGCCCGGTATCAAGATCGAAGGAGAGCCGGCCGAAATGGTGGCTGATCTTGTTCGTCGGCTGGATGCGGAAGCCGGTGTGATTTGAACCGAACCGGGGAGCGCTGCAGCCCTCGGTATTCGTTTTGACTGTTTCGTTCTGACAACACAACCTTCATGAGTTCGATTCTCGTCTTTTGCTCCGTTCAGGATCATCGTATCAAGCGTAGTTCGTTGGAGGCCATGTCCCGGGCACGGCACGTGGCCCATGAAAATGGTGTGCCTATCGAAGCTGTCATTCTTGGCTCGGATGCCTCTGCACTCGTTTCTGAGGCAGCGCAATACGGTGCTTCGTGCGTGTATACCATCTCGAATCCGCTGCTTGATGCCCACCTGAATGCGCCGGTGATATCGGCATTGGATGCGGTACTCAAGCAGGTACAGCCACGTATGCTCGTGGCGGCCTCAACGGAGGCGGTAAAGGATGTGCTCGGAGCCTTGGCTGTCCGTTCCAACGCTGCTGTGTTGCCCGACGTGGCTTCCTTCGAGTGGAGCGGGGATACCGTTTCATGCCAGCGACCTGTCATGGCGGCCAAGAAAATGGCTGCCACGAGCACCCATCATCCACTCGTATTCGTATCGGTTCGTTCGGGTTCATACGAGGCAACGGAGGCGCCTGCTGATGGCCAGGAAGTGGCTGTGCCCTTCGAATTCGACACCGCATCGCTGGGAATCACGCTCCGGGAGATTGTCTCCCAAGCGGGTGATACGGTCGACTTGTCTGAGGCGCGCGTGGTCGTTGCTGCGGGTCGTGGCGTCCGGGATGATGCAGGACGGCAGTTGGTCCAGGAACTGGCAGACATCACAGGAGCTGCCATAGGTGCCTCTCGCGCTGTCGTAGAAACCGGTCTGTTCCCGGCCACCGCTCAGATCGGTCAAACCGGTAAGGTTGTGTCTCCCGATCTTTACTTTGCTGTGGGTATTTCGGGAGCAGTCCAGCACACGGCGGGTATGGCCAACAGTCGGATCATTGTTGCTATCAACAAGGATCCGGACGCGCCCATTTTTGACGTAGCAACGTACGGTCTTGTCGGAGACTGTTTTACCATCCTGCCTCTCTTGAATGCCGCGTTGAGGGAAGCGTTGGCGTGAGCATGGCAGCCTGAGAGACCCTTTCACGCTTGGTGGCTTTCGCCATCAGAAACATTGTCAGGTACGGGACCTCATGGAAGAGAAGTTTGATTGCATCATCGTAGGCGGGGGCATTGCCGGTCTTAGTGCCGCCATGACCCTTGCCCGGGCCAATGCTCGCTTCCTCCTCATCGAGCGGGGAGAATTCTGCGGTGCCAAGAATGTGTCAGGTGGTGTTCTCTGGGGAAGTGATCTGGCCCGCCTCGTGCCGGAATACTGGAAAGAGGGTCAGGGATTTGAGCGGTTTGTTGCGCACCGGCGTCTGACATTCATGGACAGGCAGTCGGCCTTCAGCGTGGACTTCAAGTCGGATCATTTTTCAGAGACTCCCTATACAGGCGTTACGGTGTTGCGGGCCGTATTCGATGCCTGGCTTGCCGGCAAGGTCCAGGAGGCAATCGATGCAAGTGAACACCCCGATGAGTCCTTTATTGCCACGGATATTCTCGTAGAGGAAGTAATCCAGGAGGAAGGCCGGGTTACGGGGATCCGTGCCGGGGATGAAGTTTTTCATGCCAACTGCGTGATCATTGCCGAGGGAGTCAACAATCTGCTGACTCGTCAAATCGGCCTCGAAAAGGCGTATGTGCCAGGCGATCATGTGGCTGTTGGCGTAAAGGAGGTGCTCAGGCTGGACGAAGCACGCTTGGCAGACCGTTTTCAGCTCAGTGGTCGCTCTGGATTGACTAACGAGTTTGTGGGGGCCTGCTCCGACGGTGTGGAGGGCGGTGGCTTCCTCTACACGAACAGGGATACGATCTCCCTGGGCCTCGTGCTTGGCATGAATGATCTCCGGGACAAGGGGAAGACGCCTTATGATGTCCTTAATGGTTTCAAGGCGCATCCTGTGGTGGCCGACATGATACGGGACGCAGAGACGGTCGAGTATTCAGCTCACGTTGTGTCCACGGGGGATATAAAAGGCATGCCCTCCGAGATTTTTGCAGACGGGGTCATGATTGCGGGCGAAGCAGCCCACCTTCTGCTGAACGCAGGTAAGGCCATCCAGGGGATGGATTACGCCATGCGGAGTGGCATTCTGGCAGCCGAAACAGCCATCGAAGCGAAACAGTCCCAGGATTTCAGTGCTTCCATGCTCGGGAATTATCGCAAGGCGTTGGAAAACAGCTATGTCCTCCAGGATATGCGATCTTTCCAGGATGCTGTACATCTGTTGCATCGTCAGGAGATGTTTTCCACCGTTCCGGATCTGATTTGCGACTTCGGACGTCAATTCTTTACTGTGGACTGTAACCCTACTCCGAAAGCATCGGCCATGATGCGTGCTGCCATCAAACGACACGCATCGTATTGGGATCTCGTAAAGCTGGGCCTCAAAGGCGCAAAAGCCCTGTAAGGTCGGCCCCATCCTTACATTCAGACTCAATCCATACTCCGAAACCTCCAAGACCATGAGCGAACGCAACGGACTGACGGTAGCCGAACGGCTGGGAATGGTCAATTACCGGAACCAGGGACGCTCCGATGCGCGGGCGCACATTGAGGTGAATACCGATATATGCAATTCGACGTGCCCCCATAAATGCACCACGCGTGTGTGCCCTGCCAAGTGCTACACGCTTGATGATCAAGGCAATGTGCACTTCCAGTTTGAGGACTGCATAGAGTGCGGAACGTGTCTGTACGCGTGCGATCAGGGCGCAGTAAGCTGGAAATTCCCACATCCGGAGGAGGGAAGGGGAGTCAACTGGACGTTGGGCTAAGCGTCTGTAACCGTGAGGACTCTGCCAACCCTAGAGAAAGGTCCGGGGCCAGTGGCCTTAGAAGTACTCCTTGATCTTACTTTGCGCCCTTTCCGGTGGGTTCATCCTGTTCTGTAGCCTGCTCACTGCGCTCCTCGGCCTCAGCCGTCGCTTCCTCTTTGTGTTCGTCGCCGGCTGCCCCGTCTGGCGCTGCATCTGCGGTAGGTCCTTCTTCAGAATCTTCCTCTGACGCTGGTAACTCGGGCTTGGCTACATCAGCCGATTTCTTTTTACTGCCTGCTTTCGTCTTTTTCTTGCGAAAGGAGAGTTCTCCTGTATCCTTTTTCTCGTCGTAGGAAATAACAAGCGTATCATTTTCTCCCAAGTCGTGTCCGAGGATAGCCTCAGCCATCGGATCCTCTACGTACTTCTGTATGGCACGACGCAGGGGGCGGGCGCCGAATTTGGCATCGTACCCTTTCTCCACGAGGAATATTTTCGCGGTATCCTCCAGTTCCACAGTCACTCCAACGTCAAGGGCACGGCCGAACAGCTCAGCAGCCATGATGTCGATGATCTCGTGGATATGCTTCTTCTCGAGCGGATGGAAGACAATGACATCGTCAATCCGATTCAGGAATTCCGGATTGAAAACACGTTTTAGGGCGTCCTCAACTGTCGATTTCAGGGTCTGATAATTGAACTCCTGATCGCTTTGTGAGAAACCGATACCCTTACCAAGGTTCTTGATGTCGCGTGCCCCGATGTTCGAGGTCATGATGATGATCGTGTTCCGGAAATCCACCTTCCGTCCGAGACCATCGGTCAAGAGACCGTCGTCGAGGACCTGCAAAAGGATATTGAACACATCGGGGTGTGCCTTCTCGATCTCATCGAGGAGGACGACAGAGTAGGGCTTGCGTCGGACCTTTTCCGTCAACTGACCGCCCTCCTCGTATCCCACGTACCCGGGAGGCGCACCGACGAGACGTGACACGGAGAACTTCTCCATGTACTCGCTCATGTCCATACGGATTAGGGCATCCTGCGAATCAAACAGATACTGCGTCAGCTTCTTGGCCAATTCCGTCTTGCCGACCCCCGTCGGTCCGAGGAAGATGAAGGAGCCGATCGGGCGCTTGGGATCCTTCAGGCCTGCACGTGTACGGCGGATAGACCGGGCCAATTTGCGTATGGCCTCATCCTGGCCAATTACCTGTCCTTGAAGCTCGATCTCCATATTGAGGAGCTTCTTCGTTTCAGGCTCTGAAATTTTATCGACGGGGACTCCCGTCATCATGGCAACTACTTCGGCAATGTCCTGCGGGCCCACATCATGGACCTCGCTTTCGGCCTTTTCTTCCCATTCCCGTTTTGCCTGGTCCAGCTTCTCAAGAAGTTTTTTCTCCTTGTCCCGCAGTTGAGCCGCTTCCTCAAATTTCTGGCTCTTGACCACCTGGTTCTTATCCTCGCGGACCGCCTCAATCTCAGTTTCGAGATTCAGAATGACCTCAGGTACCTTGATATTATTCAGGTGGACGCGGGCACCTGCTTCATCGAGTACATCGATGGCTTTGTCCGGGAGGTAACGATCAGAAATATAGCGCTCCGACAGCTTTACCGTCAGTTCGACGGCTTCGTCGGTGTAGTTGACGTTGTGATGCTGCTCGTATTTGTCACGGATATTGCGCAGGATCTCAACGGTCTCTTCCGGAGTGGCGGGATCGACCAGAATCTTCTGGAAGCGCCGATCGAGCGCACCATCTTTTTCAATGTGCTGCCGGTATTCGTCGAGTGTCGTCGCCCCGATGCACTGGATTTCTCCGCGAGCAAGAGCCGGTTTGAACATGTTGGACGCATCAAGACTGCCGGATGCCCCACCGGCCCCGACAATGGTGTGCAACTCATCGATGAACAGGATCACGTCGGGGCTTTTCTCCAGTTCATTCATGACCGCCTTCATGCGCTCCTCGAACTGGCCGCGATACTTGGTTCCCGCCACCAGCGCCGCCAGGTCCAGTGTCACGACGCGTTTATCGAATAGCACACGACTCACTTTCCGGCCCACGATGCGCATGGCCAAGCCCTCGGCGATGGCGGTCTTACCAACCCCTGGCTCTCCAATGAGGACCGGGTTATTCTTCTTGCGCCGGGACAGCACCTGTGCCACACGTTCAATTTCCTCTTCACGGCCGACCACCGGGTCCAGCTTGTTTTCGACAGCCAATGCGGTCAGATCCCTCCCAAAATTATCCAGGACGGGTGTCTTGCTTTTGTCGGCCTTCCCTTCGCGACCCTTCCCACCGGAACTGCGACCTGGACCGGAGGAGGAACCGGTACTTCCGCCGCCACTCGGCGCACCCGCGCTGGCGCGCGAGGCTGGAGCCTTGCCACTAATGATGGTGTCAAGTTCAGACCGGACGGCGTCGTATGTCACGGAAAATCCTTGCTGCAGTATCTGAGCTGCCAGATTTTCGTCGTCCCGGAGCAGGGACAGCAGCAAGTGCTCTGTGCCGATGACGTCGCTCTTGTATAGTTTGGCCTCGAGATAGGTAATTTTGAGAACCTTCTCAGCCTGCTTCGTCAGTGGAATATTACCAACGGTTAGTGTTCCGCCGGTGCTTCGTACGGTATCCTCGATGGATTTCTTAAGCTTGAAAAGATCGCATCCAAGGTTACCAAGGATTTTGACTGCGATACCCTCGCCTTCGCGGATGATACCCAGCAGCAAGTGCTCAGTACCTATGTAGTCGTGACCGAGACGGATGGCTTCTTCCCGGCTGTAGGAGATGACGTCTCGGACTCGATTTGAGAAATTTCCTTCCATGAAGCTTTTTTATTGCCGGGACGGTACGTGACCGTTTCCGGGGCAGAATGAGGTAGAGGATGACCGTCGAGTGCACGAAGAAGCGCCGGCTATCGCCCCGCTGAAGTACGACTCACCGGGAGGGACGCCGGCTTCTCAGGCTGAAAAGCTGGAGCCACACCCACAGGTCGCTGTCGCGTTGGGGTTGTCGAAGGTGAAGCCGCGTGCGTCGAGCCCGTCCTGATAATCCACCGTGGTGCCCATCAGGTACAGTCCATGGCGTTTGTCCATATAAACCTGGATGCCATCCACGCTGAATTCAATGTCCTGGTCGCGTTTGCGATCAAACCCGAGGATATAACTCATGCCTGAGCATCCACCGCCCTTGGCGCCCACCCGCAGGTGGTATCCATCCGGGATGTTCTTGCCAGCCATGATTTTGCGGATTTCTTCAGCAGCCCGTGCGGTAAGTGTTACCGGTCCGGTGCTCTCCACGTTGCGGTCGCTTGCCTTCTCTGCTACAGCCGTACTCATGTTGCATGAAGCCCGCGGGGGCCTGTCTGGTTCGGTTCCTACACCATTTTGCAACGATGCCCACCGGGGGCTGTTCCGCTTTGACAGCGCTTACAAAGGCTCTTGTCAGGTGATATTACCCGGCTTTGCGCCGGAGCAGCCGCATCAGGGCTTTTGACATGACGATGGCGGCCGGTGCCATCACGTTTTCATCGATGTCGAATCGAGAATCGTGTAAGGCGTGGGCAGTCTCTGGACTACTGCAGGTACCTATCCGAATCAGTGCCCCGGGAGCGTGCTGCAAATAATGGGCGAAGTCCTCGGCTCCCATGCTGGGGACCGGAATATTGAAGATGGCCTGCTTGCCATGTGTTTCCTCGATGGCCTCCCGCATGACATGAATCAATTCACCATCATTGATTACCGGGGGAGATCCCAGATCGAAATCCACGGCGACCCGTGCGCCGTGTCCTTCACCGACGTACTTGGCCGTCCGTTCAATCTGCTTTTTGAAGATCTCTCGGTCTTCGTTGGCCGTACAACGGAACGTTCCTCCAAACTCAGCTTCGTCAGGAATCACGTTGTATGCTTCACCGGCGTGCATACGGCAGATGGCAACGATCGCCGGCCTGCGTGGATCAGAAATCCGGCCGAGCATCTGGTACAGGTCGGACATGATTTGTGTAGCGATCCAGATGGGATCGGTCGCCTGATGTGGACGGGCAGAGTGTCCGGTAGATGCTGCCAGCACCCGGACACGGAATCGATCAGCTGATGCCGTTACGGCTCCGGTCATCAGACCGAACCTACCCGCAGCTACGGTAGGGTCCACGTGGGAGGCATAGACAGCGGAGACGTCATCCATGATTCCCGCTTCAACCATCAAGGGCGCGCCGCTCGGGATTCCTTCCTCGTTGGGCTGGAAGAAAACCCGAACGGTGCCATGAATATCGTCTCGGTGATGGTCTAGATATACGGCAACACCGATCGCTATGGCGGTGTGGGCATCGTGACCACACAAATGAGCCACACCCTCATGCCGGGATGTATATGGAGTTTCGCTTTGCTCCGTTATGGGTAGTGCATCAATATCCGCCCGGTAAGCCACGGTGGGTCCGGGATGATATCCCTTGATGT
>JAAZVD010000240.1 GCA_018623785.1 Bacteroidota bacterium
CTCCAAGACAAGGATGCACACAAGCAGCATCTCATCAGCGCGGGTCAAAACGGAGGGTCGTGCCATGGATCCGGTATGGGCTTCAGACAACGCTCAATTGATTAGTCCGGCCTGGCGCGCATATTCAAACACATTGCCAGCACGCAGGATGTCTGCCACTTCCCCCAACGGCCGGAGCAGATGATCCTGACCGGCCGGCTCGTGATGCAGGGTACCCGCCGCCGTGTCGATGACCACCCGGTCTCCGGTCCGGATCCGGTCTACCAGGCGCTCCTGCGATTCGAATGGGACGACAAAGCCCCCGTCCACGGCATTCCGATAGAAGATGCGTGCGTAGGAGGTGGCAACAACAGCCTCTATCCCTGCTTCCTGCAGGGCGAATGGCGCGTGCTCCCGGGAGGATCCACATCCAAAATTGGAACCAGCCACAAGTATGGTGAACTCGCTCTTCCAGGCCTCTGGATTCGTGAGGGGCGTACCACCACCGGGGAGACCTGCCTGCTCGTTGGGTACACCGCTGCACGCAAAACGGCCATACATCCGACGCTCCTCCGGCACGGTCATGGAGTAGACGAGATGGGCGGCGGGTATGATCTGATCCGTGTCGATCGAATCACCCAGAACGTAGGCTTTGCCTTCTATACGGTCTTTCATGGATACGGTAGTCAGTGGGGCCAGCAGGGACTGCTGGCCCCCGAAGATCAAACGAGAACGGTGCGCGGATCAGTGATTTCGCCATGCAGGGCGGAGGCGGCAACCGTCAGCGGCGATGCCAAGTAGACCGCCGACTCCTTCGAACCCATCCGACCGGGGAAATTGCGGTTTGTCGTGGAGATGACGACTTCCGTGCCGTGGGTCCGGCCGAACGTATCTATAGGACCGCCCAGGCACGCGCCGCAGGAGGCATGACCCATCTTGCAGCCGGCATCCAGGAAAACCTGCCAGAGCGTCTTGCCATTCAGGGTCTTCTCCCGCAGTTGCTTCGTGACCTCGGTGCTGGCAGGAACGACGTAGGTATCTACCTGCACCCGATTTCCTTCCAGTATCTGCGCCGCAGCCAGGAAATCTTCGTATTTGCCACCCGTGCAACTGCCGATATAGGCCCGATCCAGCTTTGTGCCGGCTACCTCAGAAACCGTAGCGCGGTTGTCAGGGCGATGGGGTTTTGCCACAACCGGTTCCATGGTCGATACGTCGTACACTTTTTCGAATGCATAGCGGGCATCGGCGTCCGATGTTACCATCTCGAATGGCGCGTCCGTGCGGGCGGTAACATAATCCACCGTCTTCTGATCGGCGGCAATCACGCCGTTCTTGCCACCTGCCTCGATGGCCATGTTCGTGAGCGTCATGCGCTCTTCCATAGATAGATCGAACACGGCCTCGCCGTCGAATTCAAGGGCGCGATACGTGCCGCCCTCAAAGCCGATGTCCCCGATCACACTCAGGATCAGATCCTTAGCCATGAGCCACGGCGGCAGCGTGCCTTCAAAGACGAATCGCATCGTTTCGGGCACTTTCACCCAGATCTTTCCTGTGCCCATGATGAGGGCCGCGTCGGTATTGCCGACGCCGGTGGAAAACATACCAAAGGCGCCGGACGTGCACGAGTGGCTGTCCGTGCCAAAAAGCACCGTGCCGGGCCGGTTGAAGCCCTCCTCAGCCAGTGCCACATGGCAGACTCCCTTGTACCGGGCTGTCCCTACATCGAAGTAGTGCTTCAGGTTGTGCTCAGCGGCAAAAGAGCGCAGGATTTCGATATTGCGGCGCGCATGCGGGTCCTCCGTAAAGATGTAATGGTCCGGCAGGATGACCAGTTTATCCGGATCCCACACCTTGGCGTCCTCGCCGAATTCCCGCTTGAAGATGCCGATAGTCGGGGGACCACACACGTCGTGGGTCATCAAGGTATCTACATCCACCCAGATGTTGTCTCCGGGGGCAACACGGGTTCGACCGGCATGGCGGGCAAGTATTTTCTGGGTTATCGTCTGTCCCATGGGCTGGCTGATCCTGAAGCGTACGTTTATTGATCCTTCGGGCTGTCGAAGGCCTGCATGATACCGGACCCAACGAACTCGATGGATTCCTTGTCGAGCCGATAGGCTGCGAGCGAATTGAGCGCATTCATATACGCGTGCGCCGACGCTTCGATGACATCCGTACTGCTGGCCTTGCCGGCAAAGAGGGGGCCACCGAGACTTACCAGGACACTCACTTCGCCAAAGGAGTCCGACCCCTCTGAGACCGATCGAATAGAGTAGCTGACGAGGTCGTGCCCTTCATTGATGGCGTGATCAATGGCGCTGTACAATGCGTCAATCGGCCCATCGCCCGTAGCCTTTTTCTCCACAACCGACTCATCCTGAATATTGCGGACGGTTACCGTTGCCTCAGGCTCTTGGCCAGATCCAACCGTCACATGGAATTTTTCCAGAGAATAGTGGGGAATGTCCATGGTTTGCGGTTCATGATGAAACAGGTTGATAAGGTCGGAATCGTTGATCTCTTTCTTGCGATCCGCCAGCTCGACGAAGGCTGCGTAGACACCAGCACGATCCGAGGCGTCTATGCGAATGCCAAGCCGCTCGAGGCGGGAAAATAGGCCATGACGCCCCGAATGCCTTCCCAGTCGAATGGACTCGGCATCTTGTCCGACGTCTTCGGCACGCATGATCTCATAGGTAGCCCTGTTTTTGAGCACACCATCCTGGTGAATACCAGCCTCGTGGGCAAAGGCGTTCTTGCCGATGATGGCCTTGTTGGGTTGCACCTGAAATCCAGTAAAGGTAGAAACCATACGGGAGGTCTCGTAGAGCAAAGAAGCCTCAATGCCCGTGTGCAGCCCGAAATGATCGGCGCGCACATTGAGGGCCATGACCACTTCCTCAAGCGCAGCATTTCCAGCCCGCTCCCCGATTCCGTTGATGGTGCATTCAATCTGGCGGGCACCCGCCTGAAGACCCGAAAGCGAGTTGGCCACGGCAAGGCCAAGGTCGTCGTGACAGTGGGTAGAAAATATAACCGTATCTGGCGCATCGACATGCTCGATAACCGTGCGGATTAAGGCCGCATACTCATCCGAAATGCAATAACCGGTAGTATCAGGAATGTTGATGGTGGTGGCACCCGCATCAATGACAGCCTGTACCACCTGGCAGAGGTAAGCGGGATCGGAGCGGCCGGCATCCTCGGCGCTGAACTCGACATCATCTGTATAGGTCAAGGCATGACGTACGGCATCGACAGCCATGGCTAGTACCGTATTACGTTTCTCCTCCAACGTCTCTCCGTAGCGGGCATCCGCAAATTTGCTCTCCAAGTGTATGTCACTCGTAGCAATGAACGTATGGATTCGCGTGTTTGTGCCGCCCTCAAGGGCCCGCCCTGCAGCGTCGATATCGACTGTTTTGGCACGAGCCAGGGCGCAGATGGTCGGGCCTTCCACCTCC
>JAAZVD010000241.1 GCA_018623785.1 Bacteroidota bacterium
AATGGAAAGGTATTGGCCGCTCTTGATGCGAGCATGCCAAATCTGCTCGGAGGGTCAGCTGATTTGAGTGGATCCAACAAAACGGAGATCAAGGGTCGAGAGGCATTCCAGAAGGATACCTACGGCGGTAACTACTTCTTCTTTGGAGTAAGGGAGCACGCGATGGCCTCCATGTGCAATGGAATGCAGCTCTACGGTGGTCTGCGAACCTACTGCGGCACGTTTCTGGTTTTTTCGGATTACATGCGCCCCGCCATTCGGCTGAGTGCCCTTATGGAGCAGCCCGTCATCTATGTGCTCACTCACGACTCCATCGGGTTGGGTGAGGACGGGCCGACGCACCAGCCCATCGAGCATTTCATGGCACTACGGGCCATTCCAAATTGCACCTTCATTCGGCCGGCTGATGGGCCTGAGACAGCCGGGGCCTGGGTAGCGGCTCTCAAAAACACCTCAGGCCCGACGCTGTTGGCGCTCAGCCGTCAAAATCTGCCCACACTGAATTCGGATACGGCTGAGGTGGTGGCCAACGTAGAGCGTGGCGCCTACACCGTGCTTGATACCGAAGATGTACCGGATGCCATCATCATGGCCACGGGAAGCGAGGTTATGGTTGCCATCGAAGCAGCAGCACGACTGGTTGATGAGGGTACGAGGGTGCGCGTTGTGGCCATGCCGAGCTGGGAACTGTTCGAGCAACAAGACACGGCCTACCAGCATGAAGTACTGCCGCCCGCCGTCACGGCCCGTGTCTCGGTCGAGGCGGGAATCACCATGGGCTGGCATCGCTGGGTTGGTTCATCGGGAGCCTGTGTAGGAGTTGACCATTTCGGTGCCTCGGCACCCGCCGAAGAATTGTTTGAGCAGTTCGGAATCACAGCGGAGAACGTGGCAGACCATGTGCGACGCCTGCTGACCTGACGTCCATCTCCTTTCCAAACATACCATGTTGACCCGTCGCGCTTTCTTCGAGGCAGCATCCTTGGCCGGTGTCACGTCGGCTGTTTTCCCCGACCTCCTCATGGCCGAGGTGGGTGCCGCGCCTGTTTCCACAGCCGAGAATATTACGGTGGAGACTATCAAGGCGGCTGAAGTTTTAGCCGGGCTTTCCTTCACGGATGCAGAGCGCGAGCTTATGCTGGATGGCCTGCGGCGCTCCGTAGCTGACTATCATGCTATTCGCGAGTACGCACTACCCAACGACGTTCCGCCCTCCGTTGCATTCGACCCCCAGCTTTCGGGTCAGACAGCTCCGGTGCTCCCGGCCAGGATTCCCGCGGGATGGACGCCGGAGGTACCCGCTCGACCAGTCTCGGATGAGGATCTTGTCTTTTTGGATATCCCGGCCCTTTCCGGTCTGTTACGATCCCGTCAGGTAACTGCCCTCGAGCTGACCGAATTGTATCTGGCTCGCCTGAAGGCCTTCGACCCGGTTCTGCAATGCGTGGTTACCCTCACGGAAGAGCGAGCCCTCCGTCAAGCGCGGGCCGCCGATGTCGAACTGGAGGCGGGGCATTGGCGGGGACCCCTCCATGGTATTCCGTGGGGAGCCAAGGATTTGTTGAACGTAGAAGGCTATCCCACGACCTGGGGTGCCGAACCCTACCGCGATCAGGTGCTGACACCCGATGCTGAAGTGGTTCGTCGGCTCGATGCTGCCGGAGCGATTCTTATCGCCAAATTGACTCTCGGGGCGTTGGCCATGGGAGACGTCTGGTTCGGGGGGCGGACCAATAACCCCTGGAATGTCGAGCGCGGTTCGAGTGGCTCTTCGGCGGGCCCCGGCGCCGCTGTCGCCGCAGGTCTCGTCGGCTTTGCCATCGGGTCCGAAACACTCGGATCGATAGTTTCGCCATCGACGCGTAATGGCGTTACCGGTCTTCGTCCCACCTTTGGTCGCATTCCTCGTACGGGGGCTATGGCGCTTAGTTGGAGCATGGACAAGCTGGGGCCGATGTGTCGCAGTGCTGCAGGTTGCGCGCTCGTTTTCGATGCCATTCACGGACAGGACCCTTATGAACCCGCCTCGGTCACAACAGCCTTTGAATGGCCGCTGCATCAGGGCTTGGAGGGGGTCCGGCTGGGGTATCTCGAGGGGGCCTTCGAGAAAGATCAGGACGCAGCCGTGCTGGATGTCCTCCGGGACTCCGGCCTGACCCTTGAGCCGGTGTCTTTTCCGGACATCGATCCATCACCTCTTCTTTTGATGCTACGGGTGGAGGCGGCAGCTGCGTTTGACCAATTGACACTGACAGAGGAGGATGATCGCCTCGTGCGTCAGGATGCCGGCGCGTGGCCTAACTCATTCCGCCGTGCGCGCTTCATTCCGGCTGTCGAATATATAAATGCCAGCCGGGTGCGGACGCTGCTCATGCGGGAGATACGGGCCCTGTTTGAAAAGATTGACGTGCTGGTAATGCCTTCCTTCGGTAATCCGGGCTTATCCGTTTCCAACCTGACGGGGCATCCGTGTGTTACGCTACCTCATTACTTTGCAGCGGTAGAGGGGGCCCCGGCGGGCTCCGCACGGCGCAATCCCGAGTCCATCACCTTCTTGGGAGGCATGTACCGCGACGACATGGCTTTGGCCCTAGCAGATCACTTTCAGGGGTTGACCGATTTCCACCGCCGGCGACCGCCTATTCAATGATGGATACCAAAGCATTGCCGGGCGGTACGCATGCTTGGCCAGACGATGCAGCCGAGTGGTTGCGACGTCTCGGCTGCACTGCCTCCGACATCCACGAGACGCTGCTATCGGCACCGCCGTTCCGTCCTTCCACGCTCAAGCAGGTGTTGACGGCTGTCATGGATCTGGGGCGCCGGGCGGGGCGGCTCGGGGAGGTGATGACCCTGTTGGGCCATCAGGAAGCCGCTCTGAAGCGCCTGCGCGAGGACGTGGGCATTCCCCGAGCCGCCCCGCCCTCTGACCTTGTGCCAGCTGCCGTGATACTGCGCACACCCTCGGGCTGGATGGCTCCCGGGGGGTGGGTTCCTGACCTCCTGGACCGGGCAGCCGGCCGTGATGTGCTGTGTCAATCCGGGTCTGCCCCGCGTTCAGTGGACTCCGCGGTGCTCGAAGCTGCGGACGTGCGCCACCTGTTCCTGATGACCGGGGAAGAAGAGGGTCTGGCCGGACTCGATATATCCGGTGCCATCATTCACCGTGTCGCGGCCCCGGCTGACTGGCTTCAGCCGGGGCCGCGCCTGGTCCACGCTATCTTTGACGCCGCTTCACGTATGCATGGCATTTCAGAAGTATTTTTCTGAAACTGAAGGAGGCTACAGCGCCACTGTTCGCCGACTCAGAGCCGGATCGCAACAAACACCCACACCATCATGTCGCACACGTTCTATCTCGTCCTGCATATTGTCGGCCTCGTGCTGCTCACATCCTCGCTGGCCGGCATGCTAATGCATCGGCAGACTGGCACCGGTGACCGCCC
>JAAZVD010000242.1 GCA_018623785.1 Bacteroidota bacterium
CCCTGCTGGAACGATTACTCTTTGACAAAGAGATCAATCTCTATCACAGCTATGGCAATGTGGTTTCCGTCCGACGCCTGGGATACAATGATCACGGTCCCGTCCATGCGCGAATTACCACCTTGAATGCGCTCCGGATGCTGGGTCTGTTGCAACAGGCCGGGATTCAAACCAGCCTGGAGGTCGAACAGATTGCAACATTTGAGGACTCCCAGATTGCCGTTGCGCTGGGCTGTTTCCTGCACGACGTTGGAATGGGTGTAACGCGGCATGATCACGAGTGGCACGGCATCAACCTGGTTGATCCTATTGTCAGGAACTATCTCGCTTGGTTGTACCCGGAGGACCTGGATAAACAGGTTGTCGTGCGTGCCATGATCCACGAGGTTATTGTGGGTCATATGGCCAAAGTGCCCATTCATTCCATCGAAGCTGGTACGGTCTTGGTAGCCGATGGAACGGATATGACAAAGGGCCGGTCAGTTATTGCCTTCAACATGCAATTCGAGCCGGAAGTTGGGGACATGCATCGCTTCTCCGCCAACACCATTACCCGCGTTGATATCACGGCTGGAGAGACCAAACCTATCAGGATCTCTATTCATATGGAAACAGCCACCGGCTTATTCCAGATCGAAGAAGTGCTCATGACCAAGGTCAAAGCATCCCCCATCATGAGACACTTGGAAATTGAAGCTCGGATTCAGGACGGGGCGCCCCGCATGTACCTCAAGTAGTTTCGGAAGCCATTAGACGTAGGAGGTTGGGGCTCAATCGTTATGTTGATACTTTTCCCAAGCGAGTATAGCAGCGGCAAGATCCTCCAGGGATGCTCCCACCGATTTGAACAGGGTGACGTCATCGTAGTCCTGGCGTCCTGAATGCGTTCCTCGGCATAGTCCTGCCAGATCGGATTCTATAAGGGCCATGGACCATTCGCCATCATGTACTGCCTGAATGAGATCGCCAGCCTCTTTCTTCGCACCGGCGTACGTGTCCACAAATACGCGGGAACGCATAACTGTGGTTGCGTCGGATTCCCGCATATCCGGTCGGTAGGCACCCACCAGATCAATGTGCGTGCCTGGGGTAATGTGTGATCCCTCAAAGAGGGGTTGAACGGAGAGTGTCGCACACGAAATGATATCCGCTTCTGTCACTGCGCTACTCAGATCGGTTACGCGTTCAATGGGGCATTGGACCAACCTTTCAAGCGTATCGATACGCTTGGGGCTGCGGTTCCATACCAGAACACGGTGAATGGGTCGCACAGCCATGTGTGCCTCAATCAACGGAGCAGCTAATGCTCCGGCACCTATCATGAGTAGCGTGGTCGCATCCGGACGAGACAGAAATGAAGATGCAAGGGCAGATGCCGCAGCCGTTCTTAGGCGAGTAAGTGATTGTCCGTCAAGGAAGGCCAGATCCTGACCCGTTTCCACGTCCTTCAGAAGGTAGGTCGCATGTACCGCAGGCAGTGAACGTTTACTGTTCCTTGGATGGATCGTCGCAACTTTTACGCCCAGATACCGGGAATTCCATGCCGGCATGAGCAAAAGGGTATCCGGATCAGTTCCAGAACGTCTGTCCAGCGTGTAATGAGCCCGGGGAGGGGCCTCGCCTTGGTCCGCGAACACATCCCGCAATGCGCTTACGAGCGACGTAGGGTCAAGCAAGTGACAGATGTCACGGTCAGTCAGAAAAGGAATGGTGTGCATCAGAAAAGGGCGTAGAGTGTCAGACGCGCGACTATCTCCGGCTGCTCGAACGGGTCACGGTCGTCGTATCCGATGTTTGGTATGATTTGCACGTTATCCTCTGGGAGATAGCTGAAACCGGCAAGGAGGAAAAGTGAAGTGGCAGCATCAACTGGATCATTGATACGGGTTTGGTCCGCACGCAGAATGACCCGTGTGTGTTCGCTCAGCTGCTGCCATCCAAATATGGACGTACCGAACATGGTGATGTTCTCATCAATGCCGCCCGTCTGCATACGGGTGTAGAAGATTTCGGTGGCAACCCGTCTCTTTTTGCTGTTGTGCCAGCCGAGGAAAACGTGTCCGTTTAGTGCATGGCCACCAGGTAGCGGCTTATAGTCCAATCCTGCGGCGCCAATCACCTGAGGGGTGATGTCTTTGTCAATCTCGGCGTATACATGCTTGGCCGTATTCGTCTCTCCCATGCCGATTGCATCGTTGCCGATCATTACTCCGTATCGCGTGGTCCCGGATGAACCAAGAGGGCCGTGGAGGGCAATCCCGGTATCTCGGGGTCCAGCCAGACCCGCCCTGTGCTGTATGGTTCGGGCTAGAGCCCTGTAGGACCAAAAGCGTTGTGATACCTGCCACATGGGTGGAGCACTGAGACCGAACACAAGATGGTGGCCGTCGGCAAAGACGTTTTTCCAGCGCAGGTAGGCATCTTTCAGAAAAGGAGCCGATCGAACACCATCGAGAGTGTTCTTGCCGGTGGACTCGACACGGATCCGCCCGTCAAACGTGTCGCCTACGGGGAAATCAGCGGTAAAAAAGACGCGACGGATCTGAAAGGCATTGGTGCGAGATTGGATAGGTGACGACGTCTGTAAGGTTGTTTGGACATCACCAAAAAATTGACCGCTGAATTTCCAATTGTCCTGGGCCTGAACGGGAAGGGCGAGTATGAGCAGGCATATTAAGACGGCAACAAGGCGGTGGGAAGCAGGGCTCATGTGAGGGATACGGGTGGGGTCTTGGAACCGGTGGCGATGGGCAGGGTGCACATCTGTGGACAGAGCGATGTTCCCGCCGTGTTACTGTAGGTAACGGCGGGCGCTCTTGCTCCGCCATGTGTTGATCGGAACCTCGCGCGCTCATGACAACCCAAAGTCTGGTCATTTTTGGCAGGGTTGTCCCTGTTTCTCGTAGGCTTGATGATGCTTACTGACAGCTTGAAACGGATGGGTGGTCGCACCATCAGGGTCCTCATTCAGCAGTCTACTTCGAACCGATTCAAGGGTGTCTTGGCGGGGGCTTTCATAACGTCGCTCATTCAATCATCATCCGTTTCTACGGTGATGGTCGTCGGTTTCATTTCCGCTGGTATGATGGAATTGACCCAGGCTGTTGGATCCATCATGGGAGCGAACATCGGTACAACCATTACGGCTCAGATCATTTCATTCGATGTGACGAAAGCGGCATTGGTACTCGTAGCGTTCGGGGGTCTCGGATACGTATTCGTGGGTAGTGCTGGTCGACGAACTGGTAATCATCACGACGTGGTTGACCCGTGAAGTGGGACTATCTGGCGCAGGGAGGCTTCAGTCATCATTCCCCGTCAAATTGCCAACGCGCACACCGTATTCAATCTCATAAATACAGTCCTTTTTATTGGTTTGGCTAGCCCGTTGGTTGTACTGACAGTGGAAGAACAGCTGGTCAGTGTCATGGATGCAGTGGAGCAAA
>JAAZVD010000243.1 GCA_018623785.1 Bacteroidota bacterium
CTCCACCTGGATCAGCTTCCAATGCGCTCTGGGCCTCCTCGAGATAGACTGCCGCTGAGTCCAACATTCCGGGCCGGTCGGTAAACTGCTCGAAGTAGGTCAGAAATCCATCAGCCCGCTGCCGCGAATGCGGGTTCGGATCCATGAACGCCGCCATGCGGATGAACCGGGTCTGATCTTCGACTTCGGTCGGCGTCAGCCGATCGGGCACTCGAATGAAGTGATCCGTGATCTGGATGTTGGGAATGTCGGTCGAGCCAGACTGCGGCATATGGCACGAGGCGCATGTTGCCGTGTTGGTGCCGGCCACCACTGCAGGCTCGGTGCACATAAGCGCGCTGACCGACTCCTGCGTGCCGGTGTGGCAGTTCTGGCAGGTGGCATTCATGGCCTCACGCGTCTCCTCAATAGGCTTGTGAGGATCATGACACGTCAGACACGTCATGGGCTCGGCCGCGCTTCCCTCCTCCCAGGAATCCTTGAAGCAGGCGGACTGCGCCAATCGGTCCGGATGGGAGGCCATTATAAAGTGTGTAAGCGAATCCGGCTGACGTGGCCAGAACACGTTTTGATGGGCAGTCAGGGGCTTACCGGGACGCCAGTCAAGCGGCGAATCCCCTCCCTCAAAGACCGAGGCGCCCTGCATATGGCAGCGCTGACACACGTCGAGTTCTCGTTCGGGCGAAAGTTTGCCGGGGTTCACGATGGAGTAATCAATCTCCTTGGTGATGTCGACGATAATACCGGCCTGCTTCTCCTCGATGTGAATGGACCCGGGGCCATGGCATTTCTCGCAGTTGATTCCCAGCGGTACCTCTTTGAAGCGATTTTCAGAGCCAGGCACGAACGTTGGCTGGCCGTTGTGACACGCCATGCATTCGTCCGTGATGACACGCCCAAACCGGTAATTATTGCTCGTCTTCTCGAATTTGGGTGCCAAGCCCCACTTGGCATCCTGGGCATACCACGTAACGGGGATCTGATAGAAATACCCGTTCTCGGCGTAGATGTGGGAGTTGGTGTGATGCCCGGAGCCGACAATGAAATCGATCTGTTCCGTGCGCGCATGAGTCGTATCAGTGCCGGCCAGACGGTATTCCGTGACGAAGAGGTCCTCACCCACCGCAAAGGGCTGGTAGTACATGTCGTCGTAGTCAGAGTACAGGGGCGCGACGTTGTCCCACTCGGCGTTGGACTGTGACCGGGCAGCGTGCCGCCACGAGCGACCCATCTGGGAGCGTATGAAGTCGTCGTATTGGGGAGCGTGACAGGACTGGCAAGCCTCGATGCCCACATACTGCGCCTCGTCGCTCCATCCTGCATACTCAGGTCCGAAACTGGCGGGTCCTGTGCTGGAAGGAGCTCCAGAGCCGCCGCCGCAGCCACTAAGCAAGGCGGCGGCGATACCCGGGGCAAGAATCAGTAAACGATGGAGGCGCTGCACAAACACGGTCGGTCGAATAGGTGGTTTACGACGGCGGAATCTACCCACTGGCACGGCAAATGGTTCGGACCATTGATCGATATTCAGCATCCTCACGAGTCCTGTGGCTGCCTGCTTCCCTGCGCCCGTTGGCTGTCGATCAGTGCTTGACGCTCCTGCCAACGTGTTTGGTCGGGTAGAGACTGTATCAGTTGTAGGTTGAGCGCTGAAGCCTCTTCCCACCGATCGGTCTGCATGAGCAGCACGACCAGGCCGTCTTGGAATTCCAACAAGGCCGGGTGACGATCTGCGCCGGCTCGATAGCGCTCTTCAGCCTTGTCCATATCCCCCATCTGATGCCAGGAGATTGCGGCATTGAGAAGGGCGCGTTGGTTGGTTTCGTCAAGGCGCCAGGCTTGGTCGAGGGCTGCGGCCGCGGCTGGAAGCCGCGGCCGCTCTTCGCCCAGATACAACCCGAGCGTTGCAAGCGCCTGCGACGTCCCGGCCGCCGTGCCTGCTTCCTGCTGCAGCGTAACGGCCTGCGCCAGTTTCTCTTCGCCCTGCCTGCGCAGCGAGCGGTAATCGCCTCCCGGACCGCGCTCGCTGGCCCGCCCCACGCGATTGGCCCACCGACCGAGCATCAGACCATGCGCCATGGCAATGTCCGGAGCCTCCGGCGCCAATCGTCCGGCCCGATCGAAGGCGAGGTCGGCTTGGTCCATGCGCCCGGTAATCTCCCGCATCATGGCCAGATTCAGATGCGCCTCGGACTGCTCAGCCACGGCCCACTGGGCTTCTTCGTACTCAGCAAGCGCGCTGCGGGCCGGCTCCTCATCAAAATCGTCGTATCCATGAGCCAGGGCTGTAGCTACGGCCTCCACCCGGACCCATCGCAGTGAATCAGCAAACCGATCATCGAGGTTGGGCAACGGCGCGCGGAAGGCGGGGTCGGCAATGGCACGAAGCGCGCCCACGCGTTCAAACGGATTTCCGGAGCTCAATGCCGTCATCACGATGCGCAATCCATCGGTGGTTGGCTCTGTGCCCAAGCGCGCGATCAGGCTTCCCTTTTCGATGCGGCTTACAGTCGAGTCCACGAGCACCTCCCGCAGAAGGGCCATTCGGTCGGTTGTCATGGCTCTGAGCGCCTCGATTGCCAATCCGGGTCGGCTTTCAGGCCCTTTCAGGATGGACTCAACGGATTGATCAGTGCCATGGCAATCGGCACAGACATTGCGCGAGCCAACGGCTCGCGCCGTGACAGGATCTGGAATACCAAAGCGATGATCCCCACGCTCATCAATGCCCATGTACGTGCGCTCGGGCATATGGCAGGTCTCGCACGAAACAACAGCATCGCCCATCGAATGCGCTGCGTGCACCGGCACCTGCTCTACATTTCCGGCGTGGCACGAGAGGCAGAGCGCATCCCCGGGCAGGCGCCGTAGACCCGTATGTGGGTCGTGGCAGTCGGTACAGGTCACGCCGGCCCGCGCCATGCCACTCTGCAGATAGGACCCGTAGACATAGACTTCATCCTGAATCTGCCCATCATCGAAATACAACCCGTCTCTGATCAGCGCTGGGGCATACTGATCCAAAAACGACTCGCCGACGACCGCAGGCTCCACCAACGGCGTGCGGCGGGAATGACAGGCAGCGCACATGGTCATCTCATTTTCCAGTACGGCCATGGACGCACGGCCGCGCGCGGGCAGCAGGGTCTCCGATGAACCGGTCATCCCGTACCCCGACGCTGGATCCCGGGCATGGTCCGAACCTGGTCCGTGACAGGCCTCGCACCCAACCGTGTATTCGGCCCAGGTCGTCTCGTAGCTGTCCGTATCGACGTCGTACCCACGCTCCAGACCCGTCGTGTGACAGGCGGCACACATGTAATTCCAGCTGAGGCGATCGGACTGCCAATCCAGCACATCCCCCGGCGGCGTGGCCTCATCGGGATAGAGCGAATACCATTGCTTTTCCTCAGCATCCCA
>JAAZVD010000244.1 GCA_018623785.1 Bacteroidota bacterium
AGGGATGAAAACCCGGACATTATTGAACTCTTTTTGACCAAGGGAAAACGTTCAATTCCGAAGTTGGTAGGGATATCTTCGGAAGGAGGTGTTCGATTTGTCTGGGGACCGCAACCGAAAGCCTTACGGGACCTCCGGCAGGAACTGATGGACAGCGGCGCCGAAGGACGTATAGTCTCCTCGACGACGGTTGATTGGTATGCGAAGGAGGGCTGGCTGGAGGTTGAGAGGGAATTGACCTCCGTCTTAACCGAAGCTGCTAAGGATTGAGCCGACAGGAACCACAATCCGTATCAATGTTCTGCCCGACTGATAGCCCGGAAAGACAGCCGATTGTCACCTTTAACCCCAGCCGCGCCGCTGATGACATTAAAGGACACATATGACGTTGCCGTCATAGGTGCAGGCATGATGGGCTCTGCGGCCGCAAAGTACCTGGCTGCCGAGGGTATGAGAACGTTGCTGATCGGACCTTCTGAGGGTGATGAAACCGGCGTTCATGGCAGCCATCATGATGAGGCCAGAATAACGCGGATTACAGGTCCAGATATGACATGGTCGCATCTGGCAGCGGCGTCAATCGAGCGGTATGCTCACATTGAGCACGCCTCAGGAATTCGGTTCCACAAGCGCTGTGGGCACCTACGTTGTGATCTTCCGGAGCATCACGCGCACTCGCAGATATCCGCGGTGCGCTACGTGGCACGGGACTTGTCCGCCTCTGCGGAAGAATGCGATCACGGGAATTTGCTGGTGCGCTACCCGTATCTGCAGTTTGCACCAGATTCACTCTTTCATTTTGAACCAGCGCCTTCTGGTATAATCAACCCCCGTCTTTTGGTACGAGCGCAACAATCGATTGCCAAACAACATGGCCTTGTCCTTATGCGGGATGTCGTGACAGCAATACGGCGCTCATCAGGACATTTTTACCTGACGACAACAACGGGAGTCGTTAAAGCAAAACGAGTGTTGGTTGCCGCAGGACCGTATTCGGCACTCATGGACCTATTGCCGAAAAAGCCTGTGTTTAACGTTCGCCCTGAAACTGTCCTGTTGGTTCGTATCGATGAGGAGCGAGCACGTGATTGGTCATATATGCCCGGCATCATCTGGAATTTCACCCATCATCCGGAAGTGCCATACGCCTACGTTCTCCCGCCCGTCAGGTATCCTGATGGGTGTACGTACATCAAGATCGGAGCCGACCACGATAAGGATGTGGATGCCTCCTCCGTGGCTGCCTTCGATGCCTACATGAGGGGAGAGGGCAGCCAACAAACGGCTCGGCAGTTATACGGCCTCGTTCAAGAGCTTCTGCCGGATCTTCAGGGTGCCCCGTGGGAAAGCAAGCCGTGTATGCTCACCTATACGGGACACGGTTATCCGTATATCGATACGTTCCAGGATGGCTGGTTCATAGCGGCAGGGGGGTGCGGCCAATCAGCTAAATCATCGGACCAGATCGGTTTCTTGGCTTCTCGCTTGATCTTGGACGAACCGTGGCCGGAGGTTTTTGATCGCGCCCTGTTCAGGCTGCGATGGCACGGCTCCGATAACAAGATGTCCTTGTGAATCCTATCTGGGGCATCCGTGGCATGGAAAGACGTCAGCTACTTCGCGAGGGCAGCCTTAGCAATGTCCTCGATGATGCTGATGTGATGCCTGACGTGAATAGCCAAGAATGTAATGGCCTCATCACGTTGCATGGTACCAAGGTAATGATGTATTGCGGTCGCCTCCGGAGGAAGATCTTCCAGTTTGCTTATCCTATTACGGGTTTTAAGTATAAGGGTATCGAGTACGCCTTGGTCAGTTTTCTCATTGGGCAGG
The DNA here is from genome assembly GCA_018623785.1 of Bacteroidota bacterium. Lineage (GTDB taxonomy): Bacteria > Bacteroidota > Rhodothermia > Rhodothermales > UBA10348 > JAAZVD01. The sequence goes on from JAAZVD010000244.1 coordinate 1,834, forward strand.
GTGATCTCCGGGGCTTCTACTACGCCGCGAGGAATCGACCCACGTTCAAGCAAGGCTGCCTTCAAGGGATTCTCGTCAAGCGGCGCGTTAGAGTCACGGTGCCTACGAAGATTCACGGCAAAAGCTGAGGTTGCCTTCGCAACGTGTTCGATGTGTTGACCGATTGACCAACCCGAAACTCGCTTGCAGCGAAGCGCAGCTGATGGGATGAAAGCAGCAACGCGATCGATTTCCGAGTGGAGGTTATTGACAAGCGTATTCATGCTGGGGTATCCAAAGCAAACGGTGTGCGGCGGGTTGAGACGACTTGTCAGGCTCATCAGACTGCATCCTCATGGCCGGGACGAGCTTTTGCCGAGCCTGAGATGATCGGCCCATCGGGTCTTCCTGATTCTGCCTGTTCTCCGGATTGTACATCGCCCGATTTGCGGTAGCTATTGTACGCATTATTAGCTCCGAAGCTTATGCGAACAGATGGATTGGCCGTAAAAACAGACGTGATGGTTTTTCGGAAAAAGGAGCGGGTTAATGGCACGAGTCCAGCGAGGCCAACCGCATCAGTCAAAACACCCGGCGTCAGCAGCAAGGCAGCACACACAAGAATAATGGCACCATCTATCAATTCCTTCCCGGGAATCTGACCCTTGTTGAAGCGTTCGTTCATGGCGCGCCACGTTGCGAGTCCCTGAGATTTGGCAAGCCATGAACCGAGTAAGCCGGTGGCAAGAATGAGTAGGAACGTGTTCCATGCGCCTATGACGGTGCCGATCTGTATCAGGACATACAGCTCAAGCGCCGGCAGGAGCACGAAGAGTAAGAAGAGCCAGGGCATGTTGGGAGTTATCTATGTAGCAAAGTAGTGTATTACGTATTGCATAATAGAATGCTTCAGTATTAGGTGCTCCTCAGCACACTAAGCTACTCCCTAACCACCCCTGTTGTATGATAACTATTATTATCGTACTATCACATCGGTGTTATAAATGAGCCGCTTTAGGCAGGGGTTTAAAAGCCGGTAGGCCTCCATCCATGACCAAAAGTATTGTCACCATTGCGTCAGACAAACTTAATCACTCCTACAGCGAGCGATTGTTGGAAACGTACCTACTGAAATTCGATCGTCTAGCTACACGTCGCGCTTACCGTTCCGACCTGGTGGACTTCTTTGGCTCCGAAGAAATTACCCTCGAGATAGCTTCGAATGTTTCGTTTGTCCAAGTGAACCAGTACATCGCCTCGCTGGAGGCTGGCGGTGCCAAGGCATCCACCATTCGACGTCGCGTTGCAGCGATCCGTGGTTTCTATGATTGGCTGGAAGCGCTTGGCGCTATCGAGAAGAATCCTGCTCATCGTCAGCTGATCCGCAAGGTCAAATCGGTTCGTAACAAAGATCGGGTCTTGGTGGTCCTTACCTCTGAACAAGCAAACCAGCTGCTTCAAACAGCTGCGGACGCAAATATGCGCAATCGTGCCATGATGGCAACCATGCTGCACTGCGTTTTGAGGCGCAGTGAGGTAGCCTCAATGGATGTTGAGCACATTCGTCTCATCGGTAAATACTGGATCTTGGACCTGCCG
>JAAZVD010000245.1 GCA_018623785.1 Bacteroidota bacterium
AGTCCAGCTAGCAAGGCTTGCTAGACAGTGCTTATGGTTTCAAACCAGCTGAACATGGTCCGGCGGAGTCGTTGGCTCGTATACGTGACGATCGATAGACGAAAGGTAAATCAACCGCAGGACAGGATTGCACGGGTTTGCCGAAATGTGGTATCCTTTTGCGCCGTTCGCGCCGTTCGCGCCGTTCGCGCCGTTCGCGCTGTTCATCGACCAACCGCTCAATACAGCATCCGGGCCTGTGGAATCACTGACGTTTTTAGTCGACGTGGCACTGTGCACGCTGGCATGGCTGGTTCAGGGTATCATGTATCCCACTCTCAAACAGATAGGAACGGAGCGCTTTTTAACCTATCACACGTGGTATACGCGGCGAATCACATGGTTTGTCGGTCCACTCATGTCGCTCCAAGTTATTCTTCATGCTTACCAAGTGACCAGGGTTGATGTGGGGACAACGGTCGTGTTCGCGGCGCTAGGAGTGATAGCAACTTGGCTGATCACTGGAATCAGTGCGGTACCTATCCACGCTCGTCTGGCCCTGGATGGCCTCGACGAACCCTTGGTTGATCGTTTACTCAGGGTCAATCTGGTGCGCGCTCTAGTATGGACGGCTATTGTTCTGGCTTGGATTCCCGGATTCCGGATATAGATTAGGGAAAATGCCCGCTAGCAGGCCCCATATTCGACGCAGCCTACTGCGGCAGCGATGCAAGAAAGCGTAGGATGTCTTGATTGCGAGGAGCCAGATCACGTGCCTGTAGGCCCACACGGCGGGCATCATCATACCGTCCAACCAACGCATACGCACCTGCCAAATTATACGTGGCGATCGCGTCTGAGGGCTCGAGCTGTATGGCTCGCTCCAGCCGTGGAATGGCATCGGTCGGTTGTTGTCTGTTTAGCAAAAGACTCCCCAAAATCCGCAGGCCTTCGGCACTTTCAGCCCTTTCCAGGGAAGCCAATACATATTGCTCTGCCTGCGCGTAATCACGTATCGCCATCTGAATATTGGCGGCAGACAGATATGGGCCGGGCAGAAACGGATAACGCTGGATGATGGCAAAAATGGATTGCAAAGCTGACCTGATATTTCCCGTAGAGGCTGCTGCCTGCTGAAAGGTATCAAGGGCCTGAAGCCGGGTGATGTCTCGCGTGTAGACCTGAAGTGCCAGAGAGCCAGCAAGTGTGCCGGCAGCAAGCGTATCAACGCTTTTGGCTTTTACGCCCATGGGTTGGAAGGGCCAGGATCTCATCAACTGCTGTACACGATACAGGCCCGTGAGAGAGTCGATCGGAGTAACGAGTAGGTTTTGACGCGCTGCCTCCTTGGTCACGGGTGCTTCCCATTGAAACCCCCTATCCCTGCCGGGCGCAGATTTCGCCATAGCCAAGTAGAATGCATCCGAGAGCTCGAAGTACCCTTCAATGGTAGGGTGTAAGTGCTCAAGCATCATCCGACGGCCGGGCACACCATTTGGGGATGCATTACGAACAGCCTTCTCTGTTTCAACCAGGGTGGCATTATGACGACGGCTCAACTCTTCGATGACCTTGTTTATCTCATCCGGTCCGCGAAAGCGCAGCTCATCCCGTTGGCGGGCCTCCCGGTAATCACCCTCAGCGGCATCAGGTTGGCCTATTTCATCCAACATGCGAGCGCGAGCATACCACGCCGCGGCATATTCCGGATGGTCTACGATGACTTCCGAAATTTCTCGAATGGCGTCTGACGAGTCTCCTGAGGCAAACCGGCTCAGAGCGTCCTGTACGCCCGATCGCACGGCAGGTGCATCCTGGCTGTTCGGGACACCCGACAGGAAAGGCGCATGGTCTCGCTCGTTACTCACAACAGTGCCGATCAGGACGGGAATACCGGCTTCGTGATACCGTCGAAGGAGACGATCCATATTAGACCGGAATTGATCAATCCCTGCTTTGAACAGGGGAGAACCAAGGGGGATGCGCTGCTCGCCGACCATGTTTTGCATAAGCGTTGCACCACCAGGCTCACTGGCTTGGCTCGAACGGAAAAGGCCCACAACGTTACGGATTACGTCCTGCAGCAGCTGGACCGTCCGGTATGACGTTACGGACAGATAGAGCCGGACCAAGGCCGGATTGCGGCCAAGCAGCTGACTGGACCCAACCCCGAGCGCGCCGTAGTATTCATTATGACCAGCGTAGATGATGATCAGGTCGGGATCCTGTGCGATGATTTCATCAGCCAAATCCCACAGGGTATATGAGTTGACCGCGGCCATGGCCGTATTTACGACCTCTACTTGACGACCGGGAAACGTCATCAGAAGGCGCTGCTCAAGCATGTCCGGGAAACTGCCCCCGAAGTAAAATGGGAATCCGGCTGCTGTGGAGCCGCCCTGAACAACCACACGCAAGGCGCTGTCCGGCTTGCTGGCCTGAAAGGAGTCGAACGGAATGCCGGGGATGGACTCTATCGTGGTAAAATACCTTGCTGCAACACCCTCGTTTGGTTGAAGATATCCTTCGTATCCCTCGATGGGGTGGAAGAGGGGTGGATACGACCCATAGTCAGCCACACGAAGCACTGTCTCCGCAAGCAGCAGTACCAACAAGGGCATCAATCCCGCCCCCAAACGAAACGTCCACAGCTTGGCGCGGGACTGAGGATTACTGTAATCAGAATTCCGAGTCATTGGGTGGCCCTTTGCGGTTGTGATCGGACGGTGTGCTTCGGCGGCATTTCAAAGTGTGCTGTCGGCAAGATAAATTCGATACGAAGGATAACCCACTTATGTACCCCAGGTCGACGCGTCATGATTCGTTACTGTTGCCTGCTTTTGGTCCTGTCAACTCTCAGTGTGTCACTTGGCGGCTGCTCGGCGTCGAACGAAGGGCCAAGCGCCGATGCTGTGCCTGGGTGGGCGCAGGAAGCCGTGTGGTATCAGATTTTCGTCGAGCGTTTTCGCAACGGCGACCCGTCAAATGATCCCCAGCTGCATGATATCGAGGGCTCGTGGCCTCATTTGATGCCCGAGGGTTTCGAAACGACTCCCTGGACGGCCGATTGGTTTGAGCAAGAGTCTTGGGCAAAAGAGAGTGGAGAGCCCTTCTACCTGACTGTACAGTCGAGACGCTACGGGGGGGACTTGCAAGGCGTTATGGATAAACTGGATTATCTGGACAGCCTGGGTGTCACAGCGCTATATCTCAATCCAGTCAACGACGCGCCCTCGCTGCATAAGTTTGATGCCCGCACATACCGGCACATAGACCGCAATTTTGGACCGGATCCGGAAGGCGATGAGAAGCTCACAGCCGAGGAAATACCCACGGATCCTTCAACGTGGACTATGACCTCCGCAGATCAGCTCTTTTTTGATTTGGTTGATGCGGCCCACGACCGCGGGATGA
>JAAZVD010000246.1 GCA_018623785.1 Bacteroidota bacterium
GAAGGTGAATTCGTGGACGTGGTAGCGCCGATGTACCGGGTCCTCCTGGAAGAACTGCAGCGTGTCGTGCATCCAGCCCATATTCCACTTGTACAGGAAGCCCAGACCGCCAGCATAGGTCGGACGAGAGACGCCCGGCCACGCGGTAGACTCCTCCGCAATCATCAGCACCGTCGGATGACGGGTGAACACCGTCTCGTTGATCTCCTTAAGGAGACTCATGGCCTCCAAGTTCTCCCGCCCGCCGTACATGTTAGGGGTCCACTCATCGCCACGGGAGTAGTCGCGATAGAGCATCGAGGCCACTGCGTCGAACCGAAGTCCATCAATGTGGAACTCGTCCAGCCAGAACAAGGCATTCGACAGGAGATAGTTGCGTACCTGCGGCCGATTGTAATCAAAGACCAGCGTCCCCCAGTCGGGGTGATGACGCATGACCGGATCCTCGTATTCGTACAGCGGCTCCCCGTCAAAATTGACCAGCCCCTGCGGATCGGTGGCAAAGTGCGCCGGCACCCAGTCCAGCAGCACCCCGATGCCCCGCTCGTGCAGGTAATTGACCAGGTATTTAAAGTCCGAGGGCGTACCGTAGCGGTAGGTCGGAGCGTATGCGCCGATTACCTGATAACCCCAGCTGCCGTAGTAGGGATGCTCCTGCACGGGCAGGAATTCCACATGGGTGAAGCCCATTTCCGTGACGTGGTCGGCCAAGGGCTGTGCAATATCACGATACGATAAGGACAGACCATCCTCTCCGCGTCGCCAAGAGCCAAGGTGGACTTCGTAGATCGATACGGCCTTGTCGAGCGATCCAGGCCCTTCGCGTGATGCCATCCAGTCGTCATCCGACCACTCAAAATCCAGTGTAGGGATGATGGCCGAAAGCCCCGCCACGCCGTGCCCGTTCGGATCGGGTGACTCCATTTCGCGGGCATAGGGGTCGGACTTGTCCGTCCACCAGGGGCCACGGCGGATCGTGTACTTGTACTTCTGACCCGGTTTGGCGCCCCGGATGTAGATCTCAAAGAAGCGTCCCATCCCTTCGCCAACGGGCGTCATAACGTGTGCGCCCTTTCTCCAGTCGTTGAAATCCCCGATCACTTGCACCTCATCGGCGCGGGGCGCCCACACCCGAAACCAGGTCCCCTGGCGGTTCGGATGGGCACCAAAGAGGTCCCAGGAACGCTCGAGGCGACCTTCTCCCCAGAGATAACGATCAAAAGCGGATGCTGCTGGCATGAAAACAGGGCGACTCGTGACGAAGAACCATAATCTACCCACTGGGGGGATGCCATTCGAACCCGGTAGCGCTCCCGGATTTGTGAAATTCCGGGAGAACGCAGCCGACGGAGCCGGGTATACCGGCCGCCGACCCTTCCCAGCCCCCCATTTCATGACTATCACACACGGCAAATCCTGGCCCCTGGGCGCCACTCCTCGAAATGGCGGGGTAAATGTGGCCGTCTTCAGCGCGCACGCCGAACGCATCCGTCTTTGTCTATTCGACGACCTGGATGCCACCGAATGCACCCATGAGCTGGAATTGCCCGAGCGCAGCGGCAACATCTGGTACGGATTCGTCCCGGGTATGAAGGTTGGTCAGCTCTACGGATTCCGCGTGGATGGCCCGTACGAGCCCTTGCAAGGGCATCGCTTCAACCCGAATAAGCTGCTCCTCGACCCCTACGCGCGGGACATCGCCCGTAAACCTACCTGGTCGCCCGAACTGCTTGGATACTTGCAAGGCGAAGAGGATCTGAGTTTCAATGACGCCAACTCGGCTGGTGTGGCCGCGCTCGCTCGGGTCGCACCCGAACACGTGGAGTCAGAACTGCTCCACGGCCCGGAAATCCCGTGGGAAGAGACCGTCATCTACGAAACCCACGTCAAAGGGCTCACGATGACGCATCCAGACGTGCCCGAAGAACTTCGGGGTACGTATGCCGGCCTGGCTACCGAGCCCGTCATTGACCACCTCTTGAAACTCGGCGTAACGAGCGTACAGCTCCTGCCCGTGCAGACCAAGTTCGACGAGCACCACCTTGTAAAGCAGGGCAAGGTCAATTACTGGGGATACAATACGCTGGGGTATTTCGCCCCCGAGCCCACCTACGCGGCGAGGCCCGAAGCCGCTGCAGCCGAGTTCAGGGCGATGGTCGACAAACTGCACGCCGCCGGCCTCGAGGTCATCATCGACGTGGTATTCAACCACACGGCCGAAGGCAATCGGATGGGGCCCACCCTCTCCTTCCGGGGCCTCGACAATCTGAGCTACTACGTGGCGCACGAAGACGATCCGCGTTACCTGCACAACTACACCGGTACGGGTAACACCCTCGACGTCCGTCAGCCGGTCGTTATGCGTCTGATTGCGGATTCATTGAGGTACTGGGCCGGCACGCTGGGCGTGGACGGCTTCCGCTTCGACCTGGCCACGGTCCTGGCCCGCTCCGGCCAGCGCGTGGACATGGATGGCCCCCTGTTTCTACTCATGCGCCAAGACCCCATCCTGACCACCCGCAAGCTGATTGCTGAACCGTGGGACCTCGGACCGGAGGGCTATCAACTAGGCATGTTCCAGTCGCCGTGGCGCGAATGGAACGGTCGCTACCGGGATGATGTGCGCATGTTCTGGACAGGCGAATCCCCGCATCTCTCCACCTTGGCCACACGTCTCGGCGGCAGCAGCGACTTGTTTCCAAGACGGCGACCATCTGCTTCGATCAACTTCATCACCGCGCACGACGGCTTTTCGCTCCAGGACCTCGTTTCCTATGAGCACAAGCACAACCTGGCCAACGGCGAGGGCAACCGTGACGGCCACGAACCCAACCATTCGCGCAACTGGGGCATCGAAGGGCCGACAGACGATCCGGATGTGAATGCCCGCCGCCGCGCCGTGCGCCGTAGCTTGATGGCCACGCTTTTATTGTCCCAAGGCGTTCCCATGATCCTTGGCGGGGACGAAATGGGGCGCACGCAAGGCGGCAACAACAACGCCTACTGCCAGGACAACGAGATTTCGTGGTATGACTGGGCGAACGTGGACGCTACCTTCATGCAGCAGGTCCGCGCCTTGATTGGCTTCCGCCGAGATTATCCGCTCGTTTCCCAACGCCGATTCCTTGGTCATCAAGGATCCGCTTCCGCCACGTGGTGGCACGCCTCCGGCCGCCCCATGCACCAGACCGACTGGCATAATCCCCACGAGCGAATACTCGGCCTGCAATTGGTGTCGCCCGATGCGTCAGAAAGCCTGTTCCTCGCCGTCAATCCCCTGGACCACCCAGTCGTATTCGCACTGCCCACTGGCTACTCCTGGGATGTGGCTGGCCCCTTTACCGATCTAGCCCGCATCGAGAGCGGACTACTGCAC
>JAAZVD010000247.1 GCA_018623785.1 Bacteroidota bacterium
ATATCGAGACCGATTGCCGCCAACAAGTCGACTGTAAGAAGCGATAATGGCGGATTCGTCATGAAGGCGTTGAACGGGTAAAACACCATATTCGGACGAATACTGTCGAAAAAAATCGCGATATCCGGTACCCTTGCTGGATTGCTTGGGCGCGTCGCAGTGAATGTACCCGTATCGAGATCGTACCACTCGAAGCCTGAGCCCATCTCCATCAACTTGTCTCCACGCTGCATGCCGTTATTCGACACGAGCGCCACGCGCGTGACATGGACCTGGCTGTCCACCTCGAACGTAAGGTCAAGGTGAGCGAAAATGAGTGCCATGTGCTCGGACTGACCACCAGGACGGGTCGTGTCCCATGATGGTGTGGATACGATGGCAAGCTGCTCTGCGAAATCGAAGGCAAACGTTGTCGAATTTGCGGGCGCAATATCCGGACGTGCATCGCCAAAGATGACAATACCCTCATCAGGCACACCGGAAATGGCAAAGAGTAACGAAACGGCCTCTCCCGAGACATTCGTAGGCGTCAAAAAGGTGTCAGAAGCGTCCGATTTAGCTACGGAAGAGGTTACGCCCGTGGCCAGCGATGAGCTGGTGAACACCGTCCGGGCTTCGAACATGGTATCCTCAGCACCCTCCTCCATGGTACCGCATCCGAGGAGGAGCATGTAGAACAGGAGTAGCAGAAAACGTTTCATGCGACAAAAGGGATCATGGCAAGGCGAGCTTGAAGATACATATTCCGTTTATTCAGCGCATTTGGGCTCCCTTACGCCGTAACGCCAACGCACAGGAAACCGCAGGAAACCCGCAAGGTTGGTTGTCGCATGAAGGCTTCTGTCTCCAAAAACGATGTGGCTCTGACGGCAACCCGTCACTGGGTAGAGAGATTCGTCATCGGATTGGGTCTGTGCCCCTTTGCACATCACGAGTTGATGCGGGACCGCGTTCGGTTCCATGTCTGTGAGGCCCGTTCGGCATTGGATCTCATCCCCGTCCTGGAGGCTGAACTTGAGCGCATTTCGACCGATGGGGACATTGGCACGACGCTGCTTATTCACCCGCGTGCCCTCACGGCGTTCGATGCGTATCTCGATTTCCTGGAGATAGCCGACCAGATGGTGACTGGAATGGGCCTCGAGGGCATCATTCAGATTGCCAGCTTTCACCCGGACTATCAATTCGAAGGAACCACCGCGGATGACGTGTCCAACATGACCAACCGATCACCCTATCCGATGCTGCATTTGATCCGGGAGGCAGATATCACACGTGCTGTGGAGAACCATCCGGATATCGAAGGCATTCCCGCAGCCAACATTGCACGCCTGAGAGTTATGGGAAGAGAAGCTATCAAGACACTGATCGGACCCGTCTGATCCGGTCTACATCACGTGCCGCTTATCGCGCAGGTACTTGTACAGCAGGCCGCGGGCGCGAAAGATGTGGGCCTTGACCGTACCGAGTGGCAGATCGAGTTCGGCTGCAATCTCCTCGTAAGACTTCTCCTGCTGATGGCGCATTACAATCACGCGGTGATACTTCTCCGGTAACTGTTCGATGGCCTCTTGAATGAGCGCCTTGCGCTGATCCTCCACAATATGCCGGTCTGGCCGGTAAGAGGTATCGGGTAGTTCGAACGCCACTTCTCCGTCCTTCGTCTGAACAGGCTGATCGATCGACATGGTCTGCAATTTCTTCTTTCGCAGAAAATCGATCGTGTGGTTGGTGGCAATCTTGTAGAGCCAGGTCGAAAAAGCGAAGCTGAAGGAATACGAACCGAGCGCGGAAAAGGCCTTGATAAAGCACTCCTGCACCAAGTCTTCCACATCCCCCGGCTTGCGTACCATGCGCTGGACGTGTCGGGAAAGGGCACCCCGATACTTGGTCATCAGTTCCTGGTACGCACCCTGATCGCCGTCGAGGGCACGCGCAACCAACAGACGGTCCTGTTCGCTCGACTGCGATGGCTGGTTGTCTTTTTCGCCTTTCGGCATCCGATAGAGAGGAAATGATGGGGGAATACCGACACGAACGGCCTAAGATAGACAACAGGAACACAGCAGCGAAAACGCTCGGGCTCTGTTCTCTGGGGCTGGATCGGTAACGCCGTACATGGAATGATCGCCTGCGGAGCCTTCGGGCATAGACCGGCGTCTCAGTAATGGTCTTTCTCAGTAATGGTCCTGTATCTCCATGGCCGTCCAAGCGTATACTGCACGGCTTGCCAGCGTAACCCCATGAAACTGTATAGCGAAAAAGAAATCGGCGCCATTTTAAAGCGAGCGGCCGAACTATCGATGAGCGAAGTCGGGAGCAATGCAGGCGGTCTTTCCCTCGAGGAACTTCAGCTGATTGGCAGAGAGGCCGGTCTCGACCCTGACTTGATCCTAAAGGCGGCTTCCGAACTGTAGAACTGCGCTCCCCCGCGCGAGCGGAACCTCGTTGGAGGACCAGTCAGGTATGCCAATGATTTCGTCGTCGAAGGCGAAATTGATGGGGCAACATGGGAAGAGATGATCGCTACCATCCGCAATTCGTTCAGGGACCCCGGCGTGGTTTCGACCCGAGAAAACGTATTCGAATGGACCAGCCAGGGAGAAACCGAAAAAGCACAGGTTACGGCGCTCATTTCTGCGGGTAGAACCAAAATCAGCCTTTTTTGGGCCGAGCCCGCTCTTGCTGTCCCATTATTCATTCCAACACTGGTTGGCACCATTATCTCGCTACCCATCACATTCGAAAGCTTGGGGTGGACGGGGCTGCCGGCCGCAGCGCTGATCGTGAGTGTTTTCCTGACGCTCTTTTCGTTGAGCCGTTTTGCCGTTAGTCAGATGACAGACAAACAGGTGGCCCGTATTCGACAGCTGGAAGCGGGTCTGAGTATGATTGCATCAAAGCGAGCACAACGCATCCGCCTGGTGGGACCTTCATTAGATACACCTGAGGATGATTTGCCGTTATGGCATTGGTGCACAATGACTTATGCGAATTCATATAGTAGAGCGTGACTTTTTGAGTACTGTTTCGCTGTTTTAGGGTTCTTCACCCTCTTTTTCCAATTCTTACAGCACCCCTATGCGCACCCGCATCTTGCTGGTTGGGGTCTTGGCCCTGACCCTGACTATCAGCGCCTGTGACACCGCCGATCTGGCTGAGGACACCACCTCGCCTGTGTTAACTGAAGAAGCACCGGCCAACGGTGAACCCATCCCGGGTCAGTATATCGTCGTCCTCCGTGACGATGCCGCCGCTGGAAAAACCCGCCGGGACTTCGTGGAGTCCTTCGAAACGCTCTCCGGCGTCGATATGGACCACAAGTACCTTTCCACGTTGACCGGTTTTTCCGCCAGACTTTCTCCGGAAGCCTATG
>JAAZVD010000248.1 GCA_018623785.1 Bacteroidota bacterium
GGCCTGTGCATCACAGTAAATGATGATCAATCTCAAGAGGACCTTGGATGTGCCACTGATTAGTCTCTTGATTGGCCGAACCACAAAAGACTGTTAGAAACGTCCATGGTCCGTCTACGCCGTATCAGGCGTGGAAACTGCTGTTACGTAAAGCTAAAAGCCCCGGCTCGCTCAGCGAGCGGGGGCTTTTAATGTGCCCAGGACTGGAGTCGAACCAGCACGTCCTTGCGGACACCACCCCCTCAAGATGGCGTGTCTACCTATTCCACCACCTGGGCATCGGGATTTTTATCGGCGCGCGGCAGCGCAACTTTCCGACAAGGACGCAAAGGTACGCACCAAACCAAGAGCAAGGAACCACCCGAGGTCATTTCATTTACACTTCAACACGGTTTTTGTGGCGTTGGACGCCGTCTCCGCTGCTTCGGAATCATCCTTCACCTTTCCCAAAGACGCAATGCATCGTAGTCTCCGTTCACTGCTGGTCCTGATTCCCTTCTTGCTGGCACCGATGCTTGTGGCGGCCCAGGAGTCGAACGCCCCTGTCGAGTCCATCATGAACTGGCATCCGATCAACGATCAGCTGTACACGGCGGGTCAGCCGGGGATGCAGCACATGTCGGCGCTCAAGGCGTTGGGCATTGACACCATCATCAGTTTGGCAACGCCTTCCGGGGCCAATCTGGAAGAGGCCAATCGTGCGGCGGAATTGGGCATGTCCTTTGTCAGTATTCCCTTCGGAGATGACGGACCGACGCCGGATGATGTAGAGTGGTTCAGCTCGGTCCTGCAGGCGCAGGAGGGCAAGAACGTGCTTGTGCATTGCAATACGAACCGCCGCGCGTCCGCATTTACCTTCCTGCACCGGGTTATTGCCTTGGGGGTGGATCCGGAGGAAGCCATGAAGGATCTGCAGTTCGACCCGGCGCAGTCGAAGACCTGGTCTGACCTTTTTGATCAGATTCTGGCCGACACGACGGATGCGGCGGTCATCATCCAACCCGGTGCGCCGGGAAGCGACGGCACGCGCATTGACAATCCGGAGGAGCTTTCGCTCGGCATGGGGTCGTTTACCGAAGCCGATATCGCCTTCATGCAGGGCATGATTCATCATCATGCGCAGGCGTTGGAGATGGTGCAGCTCATGGAGGGTCGGACGAATGCCCGGGACCTGATCATGCTGGGCAAGCGCATCGACATCTCCCAGAAGTCCGAGATCAAGCTGATGGCCAACTGGCTGAAAGACGCCGGCGTTGAGGTGCCCATGATGGCGAATCCGGGGTATATGTCCGGAAACCACGCCAGTCATGCCAATCACGCCAGCCATGCCGGCTCTGCGATGCACAGCGAAGGTGCCAGCATGCGCATGTCGGGTAGTATGGAGCACGCCGCGGGTGGAGCAGGCCACGCTATGATGCCGGGCATGCTGTCTCACGAGCAGATGCAGCAGCTTCGGGATTCGGGGGGCACGGCGTTCTATCGTTATTGGCTGACCTTCATGATCCAGCACCACGAAGGGGCGCTGGCCATGGTGGAGAACCTATTCAGCACCCCCGGCGCGGGTCAGAATCAGGATGTTTTCCATTTTGCCTCGGAAGTCGATATTGATCAGCGCATTGAAATCCTGCGCATGCGTCAGATGCTGCAGAATGTATCCGGTAGTTGACCCACCGTCCCATTATTCCAGTAACCCAACCCCACCCAGCCATGAACCTGAGAGTCGTCCTTTCTTTTTTGTTGATTGCCCTCGTGTCCCTGCCCGCTCTGGCGCAGGACATGAATGAAGAGCCTGCCTGGGAATGGGACCCTGAGGACCCTCGAATCGGACTCTCGGAAGGCTTTGATGACGCGGGTGAGGCCATTTCCAACCTGACCAAATTGGCGACGCTGCCGCGGGCCCCGGGATTTTCATTGGCTGACGAAGCCGAGTCCGGCGGGCGGATGAGCAACACCGACCTGGCATTCCGCGACAACTGGGCTTTTGTGGGCAACTACGCCGGAATCAACATCTACGACATCTCGGATCCTGCCAACCCATCTTTGGAGGTATCCATTGTCTGTCCGGGAGGGCAGGGCGATGTCTCCGTCCATGGCAATCTGCTGTTCATGTCGGCCCAGGAGACGCGCGGACGTCTGGACTGCGGGGCGGAAGGCGTGGAAGAAGAAGTGAGCACTGAGCGCTTCCGCGGCGTGCGCATCTTTGACATCTCCGAAATGCGCAATCCTCGTCAGGTGGCGGCCATCCAGACATGCCGTGGCTCGCACACCCACTCGCTGGTGTCCGATCTGGCCAATCCCGAGCGGATTTTCGTGTACGTCTCCGGTACCAGCCGCGCCCGGCCCGGTGATGAACTGCCCGGATGTTCGTCGGCTGACCCAAGCGAAGATCCGAATACCTCGTATTTCCGCATTGAAGTCATCGAGGTGCCGCTCGAGAATCCAGCCGACAGCCGTATCGTGAACGAGCCACGCATTTTCGAGATGGATGGCGATATTGCCGGTCTCTGGGACGGTGGTGATTACGGCCCCGGCACGCAGTCCTCGAGCCGCACGGACCGCTGCCACGACATTACAGCCTATCCGGAATTGGGCTTGGCCGGCGGGGCCTGCTCGGGCAACGGGATCCTGCTGGACATCTCCGACCCGTCCAATCCGGTGCGTATTGAGGACGTAGCCGACCCGAACTTTGCCTACTGGCACTCGGCTACGTTCAACAACGACGGCACGACGGTCCTTTTCACGGATGAGTGGGGAGGAGGTGGTGCACCCCGCTGTCAGGGCACGGATCTGCCCACGTGGGGCGCTAATGCCATGTTCACGTTGAAGGATGGCGAATTGACCTTGGCCGGGTACTACAAGCTGCCGGCTCCGCAGACGGAATTCGAGAACTGCGTGGCGCACAACGGCTCGCTCATTCCTGTGCCGGGGCGCGATATCAAGGCGCAGGCGTGGTATCAAGGCGGACTGTCGATTTTCGACTTTACAGATCCCTCGGATGCCTACGAAATGGCCTACTTCGACCGCGGTCCGATCAGCACATCGGGCGAAGGTCGCCTGACGGGTGGGTATTGGTCCACGTATTGGTACAACGGCCACATTTACGGCAGTGAAATTGTGCGCGGCCTGGATGTCTTTGCTCTTGAGCCGAGCGAACACCTTTCGCAGAACGAGATCGATGCCGCTATGCTCATCATGACGGGCGAACTGAATCCGCAGAATCAGATGCAGTACACCTTCCCGAAGCACCCGTCGGTGGCCAAAGCCTATGCCGATCAGTTGGTTCGTGCAGGCGAAATGACGGATACAGCCCGCAGTGCGCTGTTCGAGGCTATCGATGCAGGGAATGCTACGGCCGTCAACACGGTGGCCAGCGAA
>JAAZVD010000024.1 GCA_018623785.1 Bacteroidota bacterium
ACTTTGGCGAACATCATGTGCTTGACGATGAACTCCACCTGCGTGTGGGCGGGGTCGATCTGCCAGGTCTGTGCGGTCTGGGTTACTGCTGCGGTGCTCATTGCTGTCTCGTTTTGAGTTACGTCAAGTGACGTGGTGAAAAGAAGCGCTATGGTTATTAGTGCGTGTCGCAACACATGTGTTACAACACCCATTGATGCAAAAAAAGTCATGGTCGTTTTCGGGCTTTGTTGAGTAGGTTGAAAAGTGTCGTCAGATCCGTTTCTGACATATGACCGAACTGGGACTGGTGCATACCCAGGATGAAATCATCCAGGTAGTCCAGCAAAGTCAATCCCTTTTCGGTAATCTGGGTAGCGGTGTACCGCTTGTCGTCAGGGTTCTTGTCCTTCTTTGCGTACCCCGCAAGGATCAGTCGGTTGATCAAGCGGGTGGCATCAGGTACTGGTGAGAGCATCCTGGCACCCACATCGTTACGGCACAGTCCCGTTGAACCCGCTCCGCGCAGAATGCGAAGCACGTTGTACTGTGTCATGGTCAGGCCATGCACTTTCAGGCCTTCAGCCAGAAAATGCTCCAGCGTGGCTGCCGTGCGCAGGATTTCGAGGGATACCTCTTCTTCCAGGCGGCCGCCATCGCTGACCTTGAGGGACTTTGAGCGTGCTGTTGTTTTCATGGTGCTTGTGATGATCGGCAGCAAGTATACGTGTTGTAACACCTATTGTCAACACCCCGGCAACCCGTAAGCGCTTCGATCGTTCGTATCTTCACACACGGCCGTTACCGGCGCCGCATGTAATTACCCATTGGCTTCCCTTATTGCAGGTCCTCCTATGTCCGAGAACCCACTGGTCCCCTTCGATACCATCCCCCAACTCTTCAATCGCTTGGTGGACTACCACCAAGGAAAAGACCAAACGGTACTTAGATACGTCGATAAAGACTCGAAGGAGTGGGTCGACATCAAGTGGCCCGAATTCAGGGATCGTGCTCGGGCCATGGCCGGCTACCTGTATGCGCAGGGCGTTCGCCCGGGGGACCGTGTAGCCATCCTGTCCGAAAACCGGCCAGAGTGGGCCTACGCGGATATGGCCACCCAGCTGCTCGGTGCCGTAAACGTCTCCCTATACACGACGCTGCCCCCCAAAGAGGTCAGCTATATCATCCACGACTCCGGTGCGTCCGTCTTTGTCACATCCACGCGCATCCAGCTCCGGAAGGCGCTACAGATTTTTGATGCCTGCCCCGAGTTACGCAAAATTGTGTCGATGGTTGAGGTCCCTGAGGATGAGGAAAACACCGACCATGTAGACCTGTTCGACGATGCCATGGCCACCGGCTTCGAACTCTACGAAGAGTTTGAAGACGCGATACGGGCCAACGAGAAAGCCGTTACGCCAGACGATCTGGCGGTGCTGATTTACACCTCTGGCACCACGGGTAATCCCAAAGGCGTCATGCTGACGCACGCCAACCTGTGCGAAAACCTGAAAGCCTCGCTCAAACGGCTACGCCTGCGCGAAGGTGGACGGCACCTTTCCTTCCTGCCCCTGTGCCACTCTTTCGAACGCCTCGGTGGCTACCTCGGAACTCTTGCCAGCGGCATGACGATCTCCTACGCCCGCAGCATTGATACCGTTACGAGTGACATTCTCGACGTAAAGCCCACTGTGCTGCTTTCCGTGCCGCGGCTCTACGAAAAGATCTACAATGCCGTCAGCAAGTCGGTGGAGGAAGCCGGCGGCGCCAAGAAGAAAATCTTCGAATGGGCTCAGAGGGTAGGTTTTCGGTACAACCTCAAAAAAGCGCGCGGCGAACGCATCAACCCGGTCTTGGCTGCCCAGTACAAACTGGCCTTCAAACTGGTCTTTGCCAAGCTGCATGAAAAGCTCGGTGGACAGATCGAGTTCGGGGTATCCGGAGGCGCAGCGTTGCCCAAATCCATTGGCGAGTTCTTTTTCTCGGCTGGTATCCCCATCGTGGAGGGTTATGGCCTGACAGAAACGGCTCCGGTTCTCTCCATTTCGCCCTTCAATGATCCACGCTACGGCAAGGTCGGTCATATCATTCCTGGTGTTACCGTGGCCATCCAGAATCCGGATACCAACGAAATTCTCGGACAGCTCAAGGGCGATGACTACCCCAGTTCACTGACCACGGAGCCAGGAGAAATCATTGCCAAAGGACCGAACATCATGAAGGGCTATTGGAACAACCCCGAGGCAACGAAAGAGGCCATTGATCCGGATGGGTGGTACCATACGGGGGACGTTGGGCGTTTCGACGATGGCTTCCTGATGATTACCGATCGCATCAAGCACATGATCGTCTCGGCCGGCGGCAAGAACATCTATCCGGGTCCGATTGAGGAGGGCTTCAAGCACGAGCCCTGGATTGATCAGATCATGGTCATTGGCGAAGCTCGTGAGTTCTTGACGGCGCTTGTCGTTCCAGACGAAGATATCATTCGAAGCTACGCCAAGGAGCAGGGGCTGAGCGCCTCCAAACTGGCCGATATCTTGGATACCGACGAAGTACAGCGCGTCTTCCAGCAGCTCTTCCGCTCCTACTCACGGCAGGCTGCGGCGCATGAAAAGATCCGCGATTTCAGATTGGTGTTAGAGCCCTTCTCCATCGAGAACGGCATGATGACGCCCACCATGAAACTCAAGCGACGGGTCATCGAGACGCAATATGCAGAGCGTATCGAGGAGATGTACGCCGGTGTCATTTAAGCAGTAGCATGGAGCGGATGAGGCTGGCCTGGGGCGTCTTCAATTGATAGAAGTACACACCGCTGGCGAGTGTGGATGCATCAAAGCGTACTTGGTGCCATCCAGCCTGATACTGTCCGTTGGCCAGGGTGGCTACCTGACGACCCAGCATATCAAAAACGCGGACATCTACTTTGGATGAAGCGGGAAGGGCAAACTGGATGGTCGTCACAGGATTGAATGGGTTGGGATAGTTCGACTCCAGCAGGACCTGCGCCTGAATCTGCTCATCCTGCTCGGTGGCAACACCGGAGACTACCGAAACCAAAATGGTACCGGTAGCACTCCCTCCCATCCCATCTGAAACCGTGTACGTAAACGACTCTGCCCCGGCAAACCCGGAATTGGGGGAATAGAAAACACGCTGGTCATCACGGAGCGTAGCGGTACCGTTGGAAGCACCTGAGATCTGCGTGATGTAGATCACATCTCCGTCCGCATCCGAATCATTGGAAAGCGGATTGATGCTAACAAGTCCACCTGTAGACACGCTGACTTCATCCGGGCTCGCTACAGGAGTAGCATTAGAAGAGACATACTGAATAGCATCTGCCCGTTGGCTCCGGATGGCTCCTGAGGCGTCTACGGCTCGAACCGACAGCCACGATTCACGGCCCGTTCCGTACGAATCATCCCACGCGATGGCCGTTTCTGCGGTAGAATGCACAACGTCCCAGGTATTGTCGGCGGACAGAGCCAAGAGCTCATAGGAAGCTGCTCCTGCCACAGGATTCCATGTGACTGTCGGGGAACCAGAACCCGAAGTATCGAGCGTCACGTCAAGTCGCTCGGAGATGACAAATGGACCCCCAATCGCTGTTTTGGCACCCTTGGTTACGCGAACGTAGGCCTCTGTAAGAGGTGTCTCCGGGACGGGAAGAATCGAGGCGGAGCGGACTGCGGTGCTGTTGCCGTGAAAGGATGTCCACGTATTCATTCCGTCCAGCGAGTACGCGACATCATCTACATTGGCAGCAGCACCCAAGTAAGGAGAGTCCCAGAAGACCACCTTGTTCTGACCACTGAAGAACTGCTCTCCGCCCATGGGATGTGTGACAATCAGCTCATCGAGAACGTAGGAGTAGACGATATAAAATGGTTGCGGTCCGAAAGGAACGGCGCTTCCGGTTACGCGCGCGGTAACGGTCCCCGAGCCCGGGCTATCGATGACAACCTGCTCCACATTGTTGAGCGCATCCACACCGCGCGTAGCAGGCTGATCAACCCGAGCCGGGGTAACGTCCAGAACCCAGGGAAGGTGATCTCCTGACGCATCGGTGACGACCAGATCCAGATTATTGACAAGAGCCGGACCGGCATACGGCGATGCTTCCTTGTCCGTCCAATAAAGCATGACCTTCAATCTGGAAATTGACTTCCCATCGATCTGGTCGGGCACGGGAATCGATATATCTACCTGATTGCCATTTTCAACTTCTGATATCTGGAATTGTGATTCGGTAATTACCTCAGCTGCCCGTCTGGCATTGGCCAGACCATACCCGGAGGCAAAGGTAGGGCCGTCCACCAGAACGTAGTCTGCCGTATTCATCAAGATGGATTTGATGAGGGCTCCATCGGGCGTCTGTCCGGAATGGACGTTGCGATAGTGCTCCACGAGCAGGGCTGCCGCTCCGGATACCGCGGGGGTGGACTGGCTCGATCCCTGGTACGTAGCGTAGTCATTGAAGGCAATGGCCGAATGGACATTGTTTTGCGCTACGATGTCCGGCTTGATTCGACCATCCCGGGCCGGGCCGTATGAGGACGCCACCGAGGCAAACACCGGGTGTCCCATACGTCCCACGACAAGCGTATTCTTTGCAGATCCATAGGAGGGATTCAATGTGAGATAGTTTTGCGGATAGCCTGTCTGCGTAGCACCCGAGTTTCCAGCCGAAAAGACAGACAACAGCTGCCGCTCATTGGCCAGCAGTAGATCAATTGCCTGACTGTTCACATTGTATCGTCCCTTTTGCTCATACCAGTCCCCGTATACAGGATCGGAGGAATTCCACGAGTTGCTCGAGATAACCATCGGATTCGGCTGATCGAGTCCCAGTTGAAAGAAATCACCTGTTCGCATCGTGTATACGGTAGCCTTCGGCGCGACCCCCTTGAATCGAGGACGAATCGAGCCATCTCCCGCCAGAATGCTCGTCGTATGATTACCGTGCTGGGAAAAGGTACCGTTGTTGCTCAGCCCCGGGTCCAGGATCGAGTGACGCCCGCGCAGATCCACATGCGTTCCACCCTGGTATACCGCATCGCCCAAGCCAGCAACGACACCCTGCCCGGATAAGCCAAGCATATCTGGAAGGTTAGAGGTTAGGACATTAGCCCTGATATGCGTGCCCTGAACATCCGCGATTATGTTTTCGTCATAATCGTCCTGATGAAAGGCGCCCTCTTCGAGAACGGGTTCACCGTGGGGCTCAATGACCTGCACGAAAGGAAGCTTTGCCACTGTGCGAATGGCCTCAGAACTCATATTTGCAGTGAAGTAAAACGCCCCGTCGCGAACCTCCACATCGGAGATGTTCCCGACCATGGCGAGAGCGCCAACCACATCCGTTGGATCTGTTCCGGGAGAATACCCGGCGCGCACGCTGACACTATGGTCAGTTGTCCTCCCCAGAAAGTCTAAAAACTCCGGTGCAATCTTATGCTCGAGTGTGGGACGACCTGCTGCCTGCAACCCAAGCTCAAGTAAATCGCGAAAATCCGAATCTGATGCGACACGGGCGATATAGGCTGTTTCGGGTAGGAAATGATCCAGAGTTACACCGTTACTGGCTAATCTGCCACGCTCCTCAGAGGATAAAATGTGGTCAAATTTCAGCACCAAGTGATACGTGCCCTGGAACAGCGCTTCCTGGCCCAATGCTTCGAAAGCTTTCTCTAAGTCCACCACCGCTTTTCCTGCCACGGGGGAGAGAGACAGCATCTCCAAGGCCCCGTTGCGAGTGTCCAGACGGTCCTGTGCAACAACCTGAGTGGGCGCGGTCAGACTTACCAAAAGGCAAAGCACTACGCCAACAACCGCCGCCGTGCCAGAGCTTGGTGAATGCATTATCGTCATGTTGTTACACCGCATATGCGTGACCAATGGGTTAAAGAGTATCGCAAAAAATTCGAACTTCAGGACTGGCCTTTCATCCAACTCCGTCTGAATTGAGCGACTGCCCGAGTGCTATTGCAGACGAGTAGCCTTTTCGAGAGGTCAACGATCGACGGAACTGCGCGGAAGATATGGCATTTTACGTCGCCATCGGGGTGTAGCGCAGCCCGGTAGCGCGCTTCGTTCGGGACGAAGAGGTCGTGGGTTCAAATCCCGCCACCCCGACTCCAAAATCGAAAAAGGCAGACCAACGATCTGTCTTTTTTCGTTTCGGGGAGGGGAAGGGATTGTGCAAAGCAAAATCCCGCCACCCCGACAGGCAAACGAGCTGTTCTTACTGCATCTGCCCGTTTTCGATGCGGCGCATCCGTTTGCCAAACTGATCCATCGCGTACTGCACGAAATCCTCCTCTCTCAGTCCGAAGGGCATGGGGTCGTAGCAGGCAAACAATTCCGTAATGGACGCCATGGCCAGCGGCATCAAAGCCGCCATGCGGGCCTGAAATACCTTCATCAGCGACGGATCCTCGGCAATCAGTCGCGAAATCAGATGGACACCGAAGGCCACGTGTCGTGACTCATCGCGCTGCAACAAACGAATGCCCTCGCTGACACCGGGCATGATGCCGCGCTCCTCCAACACTGTGTAGAAGGCCTGGTACCCCGTCTCGGCCAGCGTTCCCTCGACAACCATGTTGTACGTGGTCGAGGCTTCAATGACCGCCTCTGCCGATCCGTCATGGTCCAATCGGCCCAGCGCAAGAGGTAATTCCTTGTAGAACAGTTGCCTGTACGAGGGCGTGTGGAAACGCTCCAGATCGGCATCCCGACCCACGACCTCTTCGAAAATGCGCTGGAAGAATTCGACGTGCTTGGCTTCCTCGAATAGAAACGTTGTCAGGTACATTTCTTCTTCAAGACGGCCCTCAAGGGCCAAGATGCGCATCAGGGGTAACAAGTCCAGCGTTACGGCCTCTTCACCAGCTTGGAACATGGCCAACAAGCGTGTCAGAACGTCCCTTTCAGGATCGGTCAGAGCCTCCCAATGGCCTTGGTCAGCGGACAAGTCCAACTGCGCCGGATCCCAGATCCCAAGACGCTTGGCCTTGTGGTAAAGCTGCATCGGGAACGAGCTGTGATCGAGACCCGATCCGGAGGTCGTACGAAAATGCTCATGATGAGCACTTGCAGAAAGGCTCGTTATCTGAGGAGAAGCAGTCGTTTCCGCGGGCGCATGAGAGGCGATGGCGTCATCTACTCTGGCCGCTGCCTCCAGCAGCAGCGTTGCGGAGGTTGCAAAGCGGCCCAGGGTGAGGAGAGATCCTTTTTTCAGCGTAATGGCTCCCTGCATGATAGCCACCATCGGGCTCTGGTCACCATCCAGAATACGGTCCCAGGTCGCGCGATCAGCCTCCAGGATGAAATCGGCAGACTCTGCATCACCGGCCGGCCGAATGCTGCGACATTCTCCCCGATCAAGATCCAGAAACCAAGCCGAGGCGGTGCCAACACGAAACAACAATGACCATTTCCACCCCTTGGCAGATTCCGACCACTCGGTATCTTGTCTCAGGTTAGTGGCCCATGCTTCCGCCCAGGAGGTGGTGAATCTATCCATGTTGCTGAAGGTTTGCTTCCTTCAGAATACCTTGTCCATCAACGAAAAGCCACCGTGGACAGACGACATTTCATACGTACCACAGCCGGCGCCATTCTTACCAGTCCCCTTGCCTTTAGCGGCTGCTCATCAGACGGACTTAAGGGAGATGTCGTGATCATCGGCGCCGGGACAGGCGGTGTGGCTGCCGCGCTTGCCGCCGCCGAGCGGGGTCTCTCCGTCATCCTGACCGATGAGATGCCCATCCCCGGCGGGCAGCTGACCAGTCAGGGTGTGCCACCGGACGAGCATCAATGGATCGAAGAGCAAGGCGCGCCGGCATCGTACCGCGCCTTCCGACAGCAGGTGCGCGCAGCCTATACCCGGGAATGGAAGGCGTCGGAGGATCTCCTCAACCCCGGAGCGTGCGGGGTATCCCGCATCTGCCACGCCCCGTCTGTGGCAACGAGCGTACTCCAGGATATGCTCAGCCAGTACGGACGGCGCATCCGCTTCCTGCCTTTGTGCGTGCCGGAGGTGGCGGGCGGGCACCGGGACCATATCGATGTGATCCAGATGCGATCGCTTGTCGATGGCAGCACCTTCCATCTGGAGGCGCCCCTTTTCATTGACGCTACCGAACGCGGTGACCTTCTGCCTCTGACCGGAGCGGAATACGTGACAGGCAGCGAGGGGCAGGCGGCCTACGGCGAGCCGCATGCAACGGCAGAGCCGGATGCGACCAATGAACAGGCCTTCACGTGGTGCGCAGCCATCGGATTCGACCCGGCATTCGACCCAACCCGTCAGGCAACACCGGCCGGCGTCGACGAGGCCCTTCTTCAACCGCCGGCGTCATATGCGTACTGGCGGGACTACGTGCCGGCGCTCATGCCATCATGGCCGGGTACCTTGCTGGACCTCTCCTACTCGAACCCCATCACGCTCGAGCCCCGACGGCTGGATTTCGATCCACGACCGGACGCCGAGACCGAGCGCTTCAACCTTTGGGCCTACCGACGGCTGCAGCAGGCGGGGCGCTCCTGGCCCGTCAGCGGCGGAGTTACGTTGCTCAACTGGCCCCAGAACGACTATCTGGAGGAGCGATTGATAGATGTCACCGAGACCGAGCGTATCGGACACGAGGAAGCTGCAAAAGATCTGACCCGAAGCCTGATCCATTGGCTGCGCACAGAGGTGGAGCGACCCGATGGCGGGCGCGGATGGCCGGGTATCCACCCGATGCCCGGTATTCTGGGTACGGATGATGGACTGGCTATGGCCCCCTACATACGCGAAGCCCGGCGCATCCGCGCCCGCACCACCGTACACGAGCACCACGTGGGACAACAGGCCCGCCAAGCTGTGGGACTGACGGAGGCTGAACATTTTCCCGACAGCGTAGGCGTCGGATACTACCGTATCGATCTGCACCCCTCCACGGCGGGAGATAACTACATTGACGTAGCGGCCCTGCCCTTTGAGATCCCGCTTGGCGCCCTGCTACCCATCCGGATTGAAAACCTGGTGGCCGCCTCGAAAAACATCGGCACCACCCACATCACCAATGGATGCTATCGGTTGCACCCGGTCGAATGGAGTATCGGCGAGGCGGCCGGCGCTTTGGCTGCCCTGTGTAAGAAGACGGGCGAACGTCCACCTGCCATTCATGGATCGCCAGCACAGATTGAAGCGTTGCAGCGGGACCTCACAAGTGGAGGCGCCCAGCTGCGCTGGCAATTTGACTGACTCGTCCCATGAACAGAGACCTTTCCATGCGCGCACTGATCCTTTCCCTTCTCCTGGTATCGATACCATCTGCTCATGCCCAGACTCAGGGCCTGACGTCGGCTTATGCGGGTATGGAGACCAGGGACATCAAGGCTCTGTCCGAAGCGGATATCCAGGGTCTTCTTTCAGGTGCCGGAATGGGATATGCCATGGCTGCCGAGCTGAATGGTTATCCAGGGCCCAAGCACGTCCTTGAACTGGCCGCCGAGCTGGTCTTGACCGACGAGCAACGCGAGCAGACTGAAGCGCTCTTCAGCGCCATGCAAGCTGAAGCCATCGTCCATGGAAAAAAGCTGATCGCTCTCGAAGCCAAGCTTGATGACACTTTTGCCTCGAATACAGCGGACGCAGACCTGATTCTGGCTCTGACCGCCGAGATCGGCGCCGTGCAGGGCAATCTGCGCGCCGTGCACCTGAGGACCCATCTGGAAATGACGCCCATTCTCAGCATGCATCAGCGCCACCGCTACGAGCAGCTGCGCGGCTACGGAGAGGGTGGTATGGACCACTCCAACATGGATCATTCCAACATGGATCACGACCACTGATCCACCAGCGGCGCACCCATCAGGACATCATCCCCAGCCCAGTGCCTGCCCACCCTGATAGATGATGAGGGAAAAGAGATAGGCCAGCCCCGTCATGTAAAGCCACATGACAAAGGGCCATTTCCAGGAGTTCGTCTCACGGCGGGCAATGGCCAACGTGCTCATGCACTGCAGGGCCAAAACGAAAAATACCAGCAGGCTGACGGCCACCAGGGGCGTGTACACGGGAGAGCCGTCTTCATACGTGTCTGCCTTGAGCTGCTCGCGTAGCAGAGGACTGTTCTCATCGACATCCCCCACGCTGTAAATCGTTGCCAGCGCCGAAATAATCACTTCTCGGGCTGCAAAGGCTGAAATAATGCCTGCCGACATCTTCCAGTCAAAGCCCAGGGGCCGCATGACAGGCTCAATGAAATGACCCATTCGCCCGATGGCTGAACGCTCCACCTGCCAGGCAGCAATCCGGTTGTCCACCAAGAGCGTTTCCCTTCCGAACTGCTCTTCCACCATCTGTGCAGCCAATTCGGGGGTCACCCCATCCGCCCTCAAATCCTGCGCCCGCTCCGTCATGGCCGCCTCCAGGGTCGCTCGCTGCTGCAGCAGATCCGCACTAGGCTCGGTGCGCGGAAAGGTAGCCAGTACCCACAGGATGATGGACATCCCAAAGATGATCTTGCCGGCTCGGACGACAAAGGCCTTCGAGCGGTCCACCATCCGCCACAGAATCTGTTTCATCCGTGGCATGCGATAGGGCGGCAATTCCATGGCAAAAAAGGAAGCATCCCCCTTGTTGAACACGAAGCGGCGCAAAACGAACGCTGCCACGAAGGCCATGACCGTACCCAGAAGATACATTGAAAACATGGCGACGCCCTGCCACGTGAAAATGCCCAACACCGTGCCTGTCGGTAAAAAGGCGGCAATGAAGAGCGTGTAGACCGGGAGACGCGCCGAGCAGCTCATGAGCGGTGCCACCATGATCGTAATCAGCCGGTCGCGAGGATTGGCCAGGGTTCGTGCGGCCATGATACCGGGGATGGCGCAGGCAAAGGAGGAGAGCAGCGGTACCACGGATCCACCCGACAGCCCAACCTTGTTCATGAGACGATCCATGATGAAGGCTGAGCGGGCCATGTATCCGGTATCCTCCATTAGGCCGAGAAAGAAAAAGAGCAAGAGTATCTGCGGCAGGAATATGACCACATTGCCCACGCCGGCAATGACGCCATCCACGATCAGGTCTGTCAGCATTCCGCCCGGCGCTACGGTCCGGAACGAACCCCCCAACACCGCCACACCGCCCTCAATCAGATC
>JAAZVD010000025.1 GCA_018623785.1 Bacteroidota bacterium
CCTGGTTGGACTGCTTGCCATCGTAACGATGGTTGGTGCCAGCACCAGTACCGCCACAGCCCAACGCCTTGATGCGGATACGTTGGGTACCGTCGCTGCAGCCCCTCACTCTCCGCGGGCGGCACTGTGGCGCAGCGCTGCGGTCCCGGGTTGGGGGCAGATCTACAACAAGCAGTACATCAAACTGCCGTTCATTTACGGCACGTTGGGATTCCTGATATACCAGGCTGCATCCAGCCACGATGACTATATACTGTACCGGGAGGCATTCCAGTACAAAGCCTGGCAGGAGTTGGTCGATTCAGGAAATGCAGACGAGAACCCGAAAAGTGGCTTCAAGAGCTCTTACGAGGAGATCAGTGCCAGGTTTGGACCTATTTCCTCCCGTCCACTGGGAAACCAACGAGATATTTTTCGCCGCGCGCGTGACCTTTCGCTCGTTGGCGTCGGCTTAGTGTATGGTCTGGCTATGCTGGACGCTTTCGTAAGTGCGCACTTACTCGATTTTGACGTTGGAGAGGACCTGAATATGCGGGTAGCTCCTACAACGGGCGGTATTCGCCTGTCAGCTCGATTCCAACTCGGCACACCCGAGTGAGGCGGTTTTGCCCTAGGGCAAAACCGCCGGAACCCGTTTGGGGTACGGCTATTTGCAGGCGTTCCGCTGACCCTGGCTTCGAGGGAGTGCTGTTGGAGGGGATTGTTAAACGCCCCTGTAACGGTAGGCACCCTTCGACCAACCACTATCATACGCCTCGGTCTCTATGCCCATCGACGCCTACACCGATGCCCTGAAACCGGGTTTTCGCATTATGTCTGACAGGTCCTTTACGCCGTCCGGTTCTTCGCTGCCACCAGCCACAACCGCACAACCCACCCTTTTTGACAAATGCGACCAGTTTTTCGCCGAAGAGGGGCTGTTTGCCCAGGTCAAGGAGGCGGATTTATACCCTTATTTCCGACCTATCGAAAAAAATGATGGCACGCGCGCCATCATGCAGGGGCGCGAGATCATCATGGCCGGCTCCAACAACTATCTGGGGCTGCTCTCTGACCCCCGGGTCAAGAAAGCGGCTGAGGAAGCTATCGAACAGTACGGCTCGGGTTGTACGGGGTCCCGTTTCCTTAACGGTACCCTTGATCTGCACATCCAGCTCGAGGAGCGTCTGGCCGAATTCATGGGTGCCGAGGCCTGTGTCCTGTTTTCAACAGGCTACATGACGAATCAGGGTGTCATTGAATCACTGGCACGCAAAGGTGATATCGTCTTCTCAGACAAGGATAATCACGCCTGCATTGTTGCCGGGACCAAGGTCTCCATGGCCGAGACCGTCCGATTCAAGCACGACGACATGGCGCATCTGCGGCGTCTACTCGAAAAAGCGACGCTGGAACGTCCTGAAGCCGGTAAGTTTATCGTAACGGATGGCGTTTTTTCCATGAGCGGCGCTATCGCAAAAGTGCCAGACCTCGTTGCGCTGGCGGAAGAGTTCGGCGCTGCGCTCATGCTCGACGACGCACATGCTGTGGGTGTCATCGGCCCTGGCGGACGGGGTAGTGCAGCGCACTTCGGGCTTTCGGACCGTGTACACCTGACCACGGGTACGTTCTCCAAAAGCTTTGCCTCGTTGGGTGGCTTCGTTGTTGGAGATAAGAAAGTCATCGAGTACATCCGCCACACCGCATCTGCCCATATTTTCAGCGCTTCGATGCCTCCTTCGGCCATTGCCACGGTCCTCAAGTGCCTGGAAATCCTGATTCAGGAGCCCGAGCGGCTGGACCGTCTTTGGGAAATCTCCGACTATATGCGGGATGGATTCAAGGCTCTCGGCTTCAACGTACTCAAAAGCCAGGCTCCCATTATCCCGGTTGTGGCCACCACCATGCGAACGTGCCTCGAGATGTGGCATGATCTGCTGGACGAGGGTGTGTTTGTGAATGCGGTCATCCCGCCAGCGGTGCCTCAGGGGCAGTCTCTCTTGCGTACTTCATACATGGCGACGCATACCAATGAAGAACTTGACTTCATCCTCGAAGCGTTTCGACGCGTGGGCTTGAAGCATGATATCATCAGCACAACGGGTGCAGCGGCGTATCTTTGAACAAGCCGTAAGCCTACCCTTTGGTAGTCGCGCCTCCCTTCCCCGTCTCCAGACTCATCGGTAAACGGTGTGAGCCCGTCTGATTCCACGTTGCGCCCTGTCCGGATCACACCCGTGGGGTCTCGAAAGGACCGAAAGGCCTTCATCCAGTTTCCGTACGATCTGTACCAGGACTGTGATGTCTGGGTACCGCCGCTGAGGATGGACATGGCCAAGCTGATTAATCCCCGGAAAAACGCCTTTTTCGAACACGGGGACATGCAGCTTTTCCTGGCCCGTGACATGCAGGGTACTGTGATCGGACGAATTGCGGCCATCGTCAATGGCATGCATCTCAAGAAGTATGACGATGCCTCTGGATTCTTCGGCTTTTTCGATGTTGTTGACGACTACGCAGTAGCCAAAGGTCTGCTGGATGCGGCAGCTGCCTGGTTGAAGAATGAAGGGCTTTCGACCATGCGGGGGCCCACCAATCCCTCCATGAACGATGTGGCTGGACTGCTGGTAAATGGGTTTGATCGTCAGCCGGCTATCCTCATGCCCTACAACCATCCTTGGTTTGAAAGCTTTCTGCTAGAATACGGGTTCGAACGATCCATGACGATGTGGGCCTACTACGTCCACGCCAAGACCATCAACTTGCCAAAGCTCGAGCGGGGTACGGCCCTGCTCAAACGTCGATATCCGGATATCTCGATCCGTACGCTGGATATGGCTCGTTTTGACGAAGAAGCGCGCCTGATCATGGACATTTATAATGATGCATGGTCCGAGAACTGGGGTCATGTACCCATGACGG
Source organism: Bacteroidota bacterium (assembly GCA_018623785.1). GTDB lineage: Bacteria > Bacteroidota > Rhodothermia > Rhodothermales > UBA10348 > JAAZVD01. The sequence goes on from JAAZVD010000025.1 coordinate 2,902, forward strand.
ATGGCGAGTTCAAGCAACTGGCTTCAGAAATGAAGCAGATCATTGACGAACGGCTGGTGGTTTTTGCTGAGAAAGAGGGTGAAGCTATTGGTTTTGCGGTGCTGCTTCCGGATTTGAACTATGCCCTGAAAACGATTCCCGACGGCCGCCTCCTTCCAACGGGTCTGATCAAACTCCTTGTATTGGGCTCAAGCGGCGTCATTCGCGAAACCCGCATGCCCTTGATGGGCGTCCGCAAAGCCTATCAGGGGCGGGCCATCGATACAATGTTGGTCAATGAAGTCGTGATCAACGGTATCGGCATGGGCTACATGGCAGCCGAAATGAGTTGGGTGTTGGACAGCAACCAGGTCCTGAAAAACTCACTTGAATCTCTGGGCAGTATTCGGGACAAGGAGTATGCCATGTTCGAAACCGCGATCACATGAGCTTCTCACGACCCATCCATTTCGTCTATTTCGACCTGGACGACACGCTTCTGGATCACACACATGCTGAAAAGGCTGCGCTGCAAGCCATGCATGCCAGTACAGACCAGCCCTTCGGTGAACACTCCTTCGACACCGTTCACGACGCATATCGTGCCATCAACCCCGGCGTATGGCAAAAATATGCTGCCGGAGACTACACGAAACGAGAGGCAAAGGTTGGGCGTTTCTCACAACTGCTTGAGCGCCTTGATCTTGCAACAGATACAGACGAGGTCTTGGCCAATCGTTACCTGGAAACCTATGCCCACTATTGGCAGCCCATTTCAGGCGCTTTCGATGCCTTCAAAGCGATTGCCGACCATGTACCTGTCGGCATTTTGACCAATGGATTTGTCGAGGTCCAGCAAGCCAAACTTCGCCAATTTCCTTGGCTGTCCAGCGCCTCGAAAGCCGTTGTCATCAGTGAAGAGGTTGGGGTTCTCAAACCCGACCCACGCCTGTTTGCCGAGGCTGCCAAGCGCGCAGGAATGCAGCCAGCGCATATTCTCTACGTCGGCGATTCGTTGACCTCCGATGTTCACGGAGGAGTTGGAGCCGGTTGGCAGGTGGCCTGGTACGGCGGCAGATACTTTGATCATCCCGACGTTTTATCCTTCTCAAGCTGGGCGAATCTGACCGACCTGATCCTGACCGGGTCTTGATCGGGTCCCGGTCCGGAGTGGCATCGGCTTTCGAATCCTCGTACCTCGAACACAGTTGGGGCACACCACCCGAGAAAACCGCAGGGCAAAAAAAAAGCCGCCCCGAAGGACAGCTTTCTTTCTGCTCCTGACACGAGAACCTCCCCTGGTGTGGTTTCATCGCCGAGGCGATTGATCCTCACCAGTTGTGGGAGGTTCGAGTCTCAATGGTTTCCGCATCCCTTTTTACGGGGGCACGGATCATACAGCGTGTCGCGAGCGACCTGCTGTATGGTCTCCATCGTATGGGCACACGATAAAGACGTCAGCCTTGCAGGTATCCGCTTCACGATCCTGCACCCTTTCGGGCCGGTTTTCGCTGGCGGGCAACGGTGTGATTTCAACGCTGCCTCCGAAGAGACACCAAGGAATCCACAGTCGTCACTAAAACACTACCCTCGACGTGCGTCGTGGGTCGGGGGCTACATTCTATCGACCGAAGTCGATCGTTCGTATGCCACCGGTGTGTCCGGAAGGTCCGTGATTCAATTCGCCGGGACGAATCGCACCATGGTTGTCCTTCCTGTCCTCCTGCCTGACTCGCTCACGGCCGAAACCGCTCGTTCGTCCTGCAGGCTGTTGAATCGTAGATGGGAATCATCTGCCGTCCGGTTCCGGTCTTGCGACCTTTCCCTTCGAACATCCTCCCAGCTTGGAACCAACACTGCTCCAACTCCCACCGCTGGCTTGCTCGAAACCTTGGTGATCATAACTGGCGCAGGGACCCTGCTGTGCCTCCCTTTCGGGGGGCATGGCCTGCCTCATGCAGCCTAGAGACTCAGTCGCGTCAAGGAACGGTGCCGTCAGGCACTGGGACCAGTATAGTCCCGTTTCCGAGCGGTGTCAAGAATCCATGCACCCCATTCCTTCCACAAGAAATTCACACTTGCATTGCACGGATGTGCATAAGCCATCGACGTGCGCTCTGTGGATCGGTGTGTAAACGACTGCGCAGGAAAAGCACCATGCGCAGGAAAGACATAAAGCGCAAAAAGCCCGGCCCTTGCGAACCGAGCTTTTTGGTGCCCATAGTCACTACGCGACTGAGTATCCCCAACAGGGGACGCAATCCCAGGCGGCATGAGTACTCAAAGATAGGACAAAGGGCTATGTATACGCAAGCAATAACGGTTCCCCACAGATACCAAGACCCTGTCGGCACGTCTGCGCCGCTTTTCAAGCCATTTTGGCTTTCATAACCATTTGCAATAACGGTCATGTACTCGTACTCAGAATGCGGTACGAAGTTAGAAGCCGATCTGCCCCATGAAAATGCGCAGCGCTTCTGGCTTGAGCACGATGGTCAACAACAGCCCTCCAATGGCACCCCCAAGATGAGCCTCGTGTGCAATGCCGCCCAGGGCTCCTTGTTGACGTTTGCGCATAGCCATCGTGGAGAAGACAACAAATCCAAGAGCAAACAACCAGGCTGGGATACCGATGGCAAAAAAGAGATAGATGTTCTCAAACGGTCGGAAAAGACAGAACGAGAATACCAGGCCTGCAATGGCTCCTGATGCACCGACGGCTGAATATCCGGGCGTATCTCGGTGGAGACGTAGCGTGAGGGCGTGTGCGGAAAACTCGGAACCAAAGTAGACGAGGAGGAAAGCCAGTGAACCGAGCCGGGCCTCAACCACGGGTCCGAAGAAAAAGAGCGTGATCATGTTGAACGCCAAATGCCCCAAGCTGCCATGGACGAATCCACCGGTCAGCATCCTGTACCATTGTCCGCCATGAAGAATGTCTCGTGGCTTGAAAGCCAACTTTGACAGCAAGGATTGGTCTTGGTAGAGCGTGTACCCGCTGACCAGAATGGTAATGAGCAGCAGAAAGAGGGTAAAAGGGGTATCGTAGAACACGTGTGTACTGTAACCGTGGGTGTATCGGGAGAAGTTGTCAAATGCCCGTGGCGCCTGCTACGATGGACGGGCGGGGGGGTTCATTGTCCGCGCTGATCAACGGTTTACTCCTTGCCGGCTGTTCTCTCTTCCTTACAATACAACCTTCTACCCTGACGGTTGAAAGCCACGCAGGTCAACTACACGCTGAGTAGGGATTTTACTATTGCTCATGCCGCTACTGTCGAATAGCCTTATGGAAGCCAAGAGAACAGCCCTCTGACCCCGAAAGACCTCCTCCGATTACCCTGCCTACTTGATTGAAAATATGGTATCACCATGAAAGTGATGTTTACAACCGACCTGTCCGAACCAGAAACGATCACAGACCAGGTGCAGCAACTGGTCCGGCGCCTGGATGCTGAATTATTCGTTCTGCATGTCCGCATGCCAACACCCACGACCCCGATTGGAGTAGATCCTCTGAGTGGATTCGGCGACATGGCCTATGCGCTGTATGACCCTGCTGTTGAAAAGGCCATAGTAGAAGCAGAGCAACACGATTTCGATGCCTTCCTCATCGAGCGATTCGATCTACCCATCCGACCAGCATTGCACGAAGGCGATCCTGCACGCATCATTCTTCGGGACGCCGATGAAATGGGAATGGACATGATTGTCATGGCCAAGCCACGACACTCTACTCTCGAACGCATGCTACTGGGATCCGTGACAAGCGCTGTTGCCCGGGAGGCTCGGCAAACAGTGGTTCTGATTCCAATTCTCAAGGACGAAGAAGAGTGAAACGCAGCGACCAGCGCATCTTTCGTCTACTGCATGTCAGCTGTGGGCAGCGCTCACATACTGAGCAGTGCAGGTAGCCTGAACAGTGCTCCGATCATTACCTGAGCTCAAAATCAGCTGATGCCTGATCCAGAAAGTCAGCGAACTCCTGGATACTCATCATGGCACTCTGCTGGGCGATAACGGTACTGTCTGCTGGATCCACAATGGCATACGTCGGCAGCGCGGGCGTCCCGGTCAGTGCTATCTGGAAAGCGTGGAACGCATCGCCTTTTTCGAGGTCATCCGTGTAGAGCCGCAGGGGCACGAACGCACTGTCCAACCGACTTCGTACATCCGGGCGAGGAAACACATTTGCTTCCATATCACGGCAGTTGGTACAGGTCCAGCCTGAAAAATCGACCATGACAGGAACGTGCCGCTGCAGAGCCATTGCGAAAGCTCCTTCGATGTCGTCCACGATCCACCCCTCTTCCAAATCGGCTTCAGCACGCTCGATACCGAAGAGGGCCAAAAGCTCACGATCTACCTCCTGAAGCGGAGGCAGATAGGCATCCAGGAATCCCAATGGTTTACCGGCCAACCCGGGTGCCATGCGTACGGCAAACGCCAAAAACAGGACGGCTATGATGCCACGTGCCAAGCTGGGCCGATCCAGGGACCCGTACCCCACACGGAGCCAACCCATCAGGTAAAGACCGATCAGCAAAGAGCAGGTCAGGACCAACAGGATACCCAGTGTGCGAGGAAGCAAGCCCAATCCCCACACCAGGTCAGCATTGGACAGAAACTTGACGGCAGCTGCCAATTCCACGAAACCAAGGACCACCTTGAGCGCATTCATCCAAGAACCAGACTTGGGCAGGCGGTCCAATGATCGGGGAAACAGGGCCAGCAAAACGAAGGGCAGGGCAAAGGTCGTGCTATAGGCCACCATTCCGAAAAGAGGAAATGTCCACGTACCGGTTGACGCGGCAGCCAGCAGCCCCCCTACAAAGGGTGCCGTACAGGAAAACGATACAAGGGTAAGGGTCAGTCCCATGAAGATGACACCGGCCCATCCCTTGTCTTCGCCACCCCGGGCATTGACCCAGGTAAGAAGGGACGACGGCACACGGATCTCGTAGAAACCGAGAAGAGAAAGGGCAAACCCGATGAGAACCAGAGCAATGAAAGCATTGACCCATGGATTCGATGCGATGACCAGTGCACCGGCCGAACCCACCAGAACAGCCATCACGACGCCGATGCCCGTAAACGTGATGACGATAGCTGAACCGTAGAGCAACGCCAGCCGAACTGCTTCCCGGCGCGTCTTGCCATATTTGGTGAAGTAGGAAACCGTCAGGGGAATCATGGGGAACACGCACGGCGTCAGTAGCGAAGCCAGTCCTGCCCCGATGGCCAAGAGAAGGAACGGCAGTAGCCCCCCTGTTGATGCATCGAGATCTTCCCGCTCAGCAAGCGCCGGCTGCGTCAGGGCAATATCCTGGCTAGTAGCGGAGCAATCGATGCACGACGGATCCACGGAAAGTGCTGTAGACAGCTCTGTGGTTTCCGGGCGCAGACATACACCCATGGCATCATTGCAGATCTGGTATCGCACGGTTGTGGGTACACGGAGCGTACCCGCCACCGAATCACTCGATGCAACAGCCGTGTAAAACGATGCAGCCCCGTAAAACCACTTGAGATCCATTTCAAAGATCTCATCGTAACCGGCCGACGGAGGCGACTGCCCAACTTCACCAAGCCAGGTCAGGCCGGCCAGGGTATCTGCTACCGATACAGTAACCCCATTGGGACGAGCCAAAACATCCTCCATGGATGGAAGCGACGCATCCAAGGCATACATCTTCCAGCCGTCAGCAATGGTGGCCGTCAGTTTGACAACCGACGTATCCTGCACACCGATGCCGGACGGTATGGGCCGAACCGACCAGGAAACGTAGGTCTCCGGTCCCTGAATCTGCGGACCGAACTGCCCGAAGGCCCCAGACGGAAGAAAGAGGATCCCCAACAGGGAAACCAGAAAAATGCAGATCCTGGACGGCACGCTATGAAGGGACATGGTGGACATGACACGTTGAATCGAACGTAACGCCGAACGCGAACAACTACTCGAGCCCCTGAGTGTCATCGCGCCCCAAAATGAAACAGGGTATCCGCCGGCCTCAGCCTACAGATACCCTGTATTCAATGTTACCGATCCGAAGGATCGATCAGTCTGCTGTCGGCTCCGGCTCCACGCGCACTTTAACCTCAGCCACCACTTCTGGGTGGATTTTGACCGAGGCGGTGTAGACGCCGGTGTGCTTGATGTCGTCGCCCATCGTAATCTTGCGACGATCGGCCTCGATGCCATGCTTGGCAAGACCTTCAGCTACGTGGACCGCTGAGACGGAGCCAAAGATGCGGTTCTCTTCGCCAACCTTGGCAAAAACGACGACCTCGACGCTTGCCATTTCCTTGGCCAACGCCTCCGCATCTTCCTTGGCTTTTGACATCTTGCGGGAAGCCTGACGGCGTTCTTCTTGCCAGGCTTTGACCACGCCGTTTGTGGCCATTTTGGCCAAACCACGGGGAATCAGGTAATTACGACCATACCCGTCCTTGACGTCTACGATCTCACCTGCCTCTCCCAGGTTATCCATTTCTTCGAGAAGAAGTACTTTCATGATACTGTCGGGCTGTGACGGAGCTCCGTCCTATTCGGATTACTTGAGCGAATCGGCTACGAACGGAATCAGAGCCAGGTGACGAGCCCGCTTGACCGCACGGGTAAGCTGACGCTGGAACTTGGCTGATACGTTTGTAATGCGCCGGGGCAGAATTTTGCCCTGTTCGTTCAGGAATCGCTTGAGCGTTTCCGTGTCTTTGTAGTCGACGTAGTCAGGCTCGACAAAAGATGGTGTATTCGACATGATTATTCTGGCTCTTCGGTTTCGGCTTCGGGGGCTTCTGCTTCCGCTGCGCGCTTGGTTTTGGAGGCTTCGTAGTGCCGGACCATTTTCGGATCCATGCGAAGCGAAAGGTAACGAAGGATGTTATCGTCGATTTCAAGTGTGCGCTCGAGACGGGGAATCAGCTCGCCCGGTGCCGTGAAATACATATTCACGTAGTATCCGTTGCGCTTTTTCTGAATCGGGAACGCCAGGCGACGTGCGCCCCATTCGTCCACTTCGATGATGTCGCCTCCGTTTTCCGTGACGTAGGTGGTCACGCGGGACACCATGTCCTTGACCTGCTCGTCCGAAATGACCGAATTGACGATGTACGTTAGCTCGTACGTATTCTTATTGCTAGCCATATATCCCTTTGGATGGTGATGGGCTATGCCCCGGCGGTCCGCCGCGATATGCGACTGTGCTCCGGAACAGGGATGGTACAGAACCTCAAAATACGGCACAGAAGGACTTCTACAGCAACCAAGCCGGCAATTCGCCGAATCTCAACAGCGCTCTGGGCACCACATCTCCGAAAAACGCACTCAATCGCTGCTCATGGCCGCCAGCCGATCGGCATTATCGGCCGTTCGCAACGCCTTGATGATTTCATCCAAGTCGCCGTTCATGATTTTCTCGAGCGCGTGATTCTTATCGTCCCCGTCAAGTCGATGATCCGTTACGCGGCCCTGAGGCCAATTGTACGTGCGGATTTTGGCGCTCCTGTCCCCGGTCGACACCTGTGACCTACGCGCCTCACTTCGCTCGGATTCGATTTCAGCGAGCTTGGCTTCGTACAGCCTCGAACGCAGCACGCGCAAGGCTTTGTCCTTGTTTTTATGCTGACTCTTTTCATCTTGACACGTGACCACCGTACCCGTTGGGATATGGGTGATGCGGACAGCTGAATCGGTGGTGTTGACGCTCTGCCCACCAGGTCCACTGGATCGATACACATCGATCTTCAAATCATTGGGGTGAATGTCGATATCAACCTCTTCTGCCTCCGGGAGTACCGCGACCGTGGCTGCCGAGGTGTGTATCCGGCCCGACGATTCTGTCGCAGGCACCCGCTGCACGCGGTGCACCCCGCTTTCGTACTTCATGCTCCCGAACGCATCGGGGCCACTAATACCAAAAATGATTTCCTTGAAACCTCCCTGCGTTCCTGGAGAGCTTTCCACCAGATCCACCTTCCACCCCTTCTTTTCTGCAACACGCCCATAGAGCCGGAAGAGGTCTCCTGCAAAAAGCGCGGCCTCGTCGCCTCCGGTGCCTGCTCTTATCTCGATGATGGCATCTTTGGTGTCTTCCGGGTTCTTGGGAATCAGCATAAGGCGAAGTTCCTCTTCCAGCGCGGGGAGGGACTCCTGTAACTCCTCGAGCTCTGCGGCGGCCATCTCTTTGAGATCGACATCCGTTTCCGAGCGAACCATGTCCTTCAGGTCCTTGATC
>JAAZVD010000026.1 GCA_018623785.1 Bacteroidota bacterium
GGCTTCACTCGATGATCTATTGGGCATCTATGAGGTGGAGGAGGCCGATGTGGTACAGCATCAGCTGACCCGCGCCGAAGGCTTGCTTCGCTTCTTCTCCTCCCCCGTCGTGCAGTCCATTCTGATGCTGATGATGATGGGTGGCCTGTACTTTGAGCTGCAGTCGCCCGGCGTGGGTTTTCCGGGCATGATTGCAGCCGTAGGCGCAGCGGCGTTTTTCGGTCCACACTATCTGCTGGGTCTGGTTGAAAGCTGGGAAGTTGTGCTGTTCGTAATCGGGGTGGTGCTTCTCGTGGCCGAAATCTTCGTTCTGCCAGGCTTTGGCATTGCCGGGATAACGGGACTCACAGCCGTCCTGTTAGCTCTCGGTTTTTCGCTGATCGGCAACTTCGGCTTCTCCTTTCCGTCAGGCCAGGCTATCAGTTCAGCCGTGTTGACGCTGGCGTCCAGCCTCGTGATGCTGGTCATTGCCATGTTCTCCATCGGGCGTATGCTGCCTCGCTCCGAGCGGTTCAGTCAACTGATACTCGAACCCACCCTCGCAGCGAACACCGGCCACACCAGTGCCATCACCCACGGAGAGTGGATCGGAAAGACAGGCGAGGCCATAACCGACTTACGGCCATCTGGAACCGTGGAAATTGAAGATGATCGCATCGACGTGGTAACCTCCGGCGAATACATCGAAAAAGGAACGAGGATCGAGGTGGTCAGTGTGGACGGCGCGCGCGTTCGTGTCCGCGCGACGCGAAACCTCGCTTAGCCTCTTTTTTCGCATCTGAACCCACGCCGACAGTGGTACGCAACTATCGCTTATCATTCCGTAAACGAGGAATGTGATCCATTCACCAGACGGCGCCTGCTGTGTTGATACCCATTGCCATGATTATCCTGGGCGTACTGCTCATTGTAGCGGAGGTCTATCTGATCCCGGGATTCAATGTAGTGGGTGTTCTTGGTGCCTTGATCATGCTGGCCGCCGTTACCATGGCATTCATGGAGGCTGGCATCATTGGCGGAATAGCCGCCATGATGGGCGCCAGTGCCATGACCAGTGGCACACTCTGGTGGTTGTGGAAATCCGGGGCCTGGGACCGATTCGTTTTGTCCTCAAACCTGAAGACAGACGAGGGAATGCTGCTGCGTGAAGGCGCACGAAGAGCGCGTTATCTCGGCAAACAGGGTACAGCCATCACGCCGCTTCGCCCGACGGGTTTCGCGGAGATCGACGGCGAGCGCGTTGAAGTAGCCACCGAAGGCACCTTCATTTCGGCCGGCAGTCAGATAAAAGTTGTGGCCATGGATCGACGCACCTACTTCGTCCGTCTGACCCGAGAATCCGGTCCGTCTGCCTGAACTAGGTTTCGCTCGTGCGGTCCGGGTAAAAGCCGGGACCGATTCTAGAGCAGGATCCCTGCAATCGTCGCCGTCATCATGTTGGCAAAGGTCCCGGCAATGACTGCACGGACCCCCAATTTAGCCAGATCCGACGTGCGTTCCGGCGCAAGCGGTCCGATACCGCCGATCTGGATGGCGATGGATGAGAGGTTCGCAAAACCACACAAGGCAAACGTAGCCATAACGACCGTTTTTGGATCCAGCGACCCAGCACCGATGGACCCGGCCAGGTTCAGATAGGCCACGAATTCATTGGCGATGACCTTCGTACCCACCAGGGATCCGAAGGCCACGATATCCTGTGATGGCACGCCGATCAGCCAAGCGAGTGGCGCCAGTGCATAGCCCAGGATCTGCTCAATGGTCAGGTCCCAGCCGACGAGACCGCCACCCCAACCGATGATGTAGTTGAGCATGGCAATCAGGGCCAGGAACGCCAGCAGCATAGCCCCCACGTTGAGGGCCAGTTTCAAACCATCGCCCGCGCCGCTGGCAGCCGCATCGATGACATTAGCGGATGTTTTTTCGACAGTAATCTTGACCTCTCCCTTGGTTTCAGGCTCCTGCGTCTCGGGAATGAGCATCTTGGCAAGGAGCAGCGCGGCCGGTGCGGCCATGATACTGGCACCCAGTAACTGTTCAGCAAACAGTTGCCGTCCAACCTCCAACGAAACGCCCATCGCCTGGGCATAGGGATCTCCAAGAATCTGGATGTAGGCGGCCATTACCCCGCCGGCAATCGTAGCCATCCCACCGGTCATGACCGCCATGAGCTCCGACATCGTCATGCCTTTCAGATACGGGCGAACGACCAGTGGCGCCTCGGTCTGGCCCACAAAGATGTTAGCCGTTACGGACAGGGACTCGGCGCCAGACGTACCCAGGAAACGACTCATGGCCCATGCCATGCCCTGCACGACTTTCTGCATCACGCCCAAATGGTAGAGCACTGCCATCAAGGAGCCAAAAAAGATGATGGTTGGCAGGACCTGGAAGGCGAAGAAGCCGCCCAGACTACCCTCCGTACCCGGCGGCAGGGCCAACGGGCCGAAGATGAACTCGGCGCCGGCCGTCGTGAAGTTCAGTACCAGCACAAAGAACCCTGACACCCAGGCGAAAAACGCCTTTGGCCACCCGAGCGGCGCAAACCATTCGCCCATGACCTCGCCTTTCAAAAGGAAGATGGCCAACACCACCTGCAGGCCCAGGGCCGACAGTACCATACGCCAACTGATCTGGCTGCGGTTGTTGGAAGCAGCCCATGCCAGAGCAAGAATAACGGTCAGGCCAAGAAGGCCGCGGAGCAGGGAAACCAGGTCCATGATGTTCGGTAGGGTTGGATGCCGGAGGGCGGTCGTTTTCGTAGCCGATCCGCGAATATACACGCCGCACATCTTCAACCGCGAACGCCCGTCCCTTATCTTGCGGTGCTGCCTGCTGTGCACCCGGACATGTCCATCCCTTTTCTGTCTTCATGGCCCAATTCACGCTGCTGCCCGACGAAAACGCACCTTCATCCTCTCCTGATGCCGCAGAGATCCTTCAGGGTCTCAACCAGGTGCAGCAGTCGGCCGTGCAGGCTACCGACGGTCCGGTCCTGATCGTGGCCGGCCCGGGATCGGGTAAAACGCGGACGCTGACCCATCGTATTGCCTACCTGCTCGCTTCGGGCAAGGCGCGCCCATGGGAAATTCTGGCCATTACGTTTACCAACAAAGCGGCCAAGGAAATGCGCGAGCGTGTCCTGGGGCTTGTGGGCGAAGATGTGGGTCGCGGTATGGCCATCGGCACGTTCCACTCCATGTTTGCACGCGTGCTGCGTGTTGATGGCGATCGGATCGGGTATTCGTCAGACTTCACCATCTACGACTCGGACGACAGCCAGCGGGTCATCCGGGACCTCATGAACAGGTTCGGGATCGACACACAGCAGACGCGGCCGCGCGCGGTGCAACATCTCATCTCCGGGGCCAAGAACCGCATGGTGGACCCGGGGGAATTCCAGCGCCTGGCCGCTTCGCCGGCACAGGAGCGCGCAGCCGAGCTGTATCAGCCCTATCTGGATGAACTTCGGCGCGCCAACGCCATGGACTTCGACGATCTGCTGCTCAAACCGCTGCAGCTCTTCGACAATAATCCTGATATCCTCGAGAAGTACCAAAATCGATGGAAATACATCCACATCGACGAGTACCAGGATACCAACAAGGCACAGTATCTGTTGGCGCGGACGCTGGCCCGCAAACTCGGCAATCTGTGCGTGGTCGGCGACGATGCCCAAAGCATTTATGCATTCCGGGGCGCGGATATCACCAACATGCTGTCCTTCCAACGGGACTACCCGGGCGCCACGACCATCCGATTGGAGCAAAACTATCGCTCCACGGAAAACATTGTCCGATTGGCCGATTCCATTATCCGCAACAACTCGAAGCAGATCGAGAAGCAACTGTGGACGGACAATGCCAAGGGCGATCCCATTATCCTGCTCGAATCGATTTCCGAGCGCGACGAGGCGCAAAAGGTCGAGCGACGCATTCGTGACGTTCAGATCAGGCTGGGTCATTTGAACAAGGACTTTGCCGTACTCTACCGTACCAATGCCCAAAGCCGCTCCTTGGAGGATGCCCTGCGCCGCGGCAGTATTCCCTACCGCGTGGTAGGCGGTGTCTCGTTCTATCAGCGCCGCGAAATCAAGGATGCTCTGGCCTACCTGCGCCTCGTGGTCAACCCGAATGATGTGGCCAGCATGCGTCGCGTAATCAACACGCCAGCGAGAGGCATCGGCGCCAAAACGCAAGCCGAGCTCTGGGGATATACGGCACGTGCGGGGGTTGGCGCATGGGATACCCTGGAGCGGATTGAAGAGGTGGGGCTGCCTGCCCGTGCGACAAATGCCGTCGCCGGATTCCGGGATATGATCGAGAAGTACCGGGAGATGGCTGCTACCGATCCGGCCGAGGACGTGGCTAAAGCCCTGATCAAAGAGACCGGCATCTTGGATGAGTTCCGCAAGGAAAACACGCCGGAAAATCTCGTCCGCTGGGAAAACGTACAGGAGCTATTGAACGCCATTGCCGAGTTCTCCCGTGGGTATGAGGAGCGCGAAGCCGATGCACCCGTCGTGGATGATGAATCGCTTACTCGCCCCGATGGCTCTTTGAGCTCTTTCCTACAGGAAGTATCCCTGCTGACCGACGCCGATGAAGCCGCGGATGCCGAAAATCGCGTTACCTTGATGACGCTTCATGCCTCGAAGGGTCTCGAATTCCCAGTCGTCTTTCTGGCCGGTATGGAGGAGAATCTCTTCCCGCTGCAGATGGCCGCGCAGGACCCGACAGAACTCGAGGAGGAGCGTCGCCTGTTCTACGTCGGCGCCACGCGGGCCAAGCAACTGCTCTTCCTGTCGCATGCCCGCAGCCGATTCCGCTTTGGCGAGCAGACGCCCATGGTCCGGAGCCGCTTTCTGGAAGAAATCGATGCCTCATTGGTACGCACCGAGGCAGGGCAGCCCTTTGACCCCGACAAGGATCGGTTCAAGAATCGCGGTGCCTCCGGTGGTCCCTCGTACGACAGTATGGACCCCTACTACTACCGCAAGAATCTGCGGGAGAACCAGGGATCGCCACGGCCGCAGGGTCGCACCCGAGTCGTAACGAAGCCTGCTTCGAAACCGAAAAGAGTGGCACCGCCATCCGGAGAACGCATCGTCTATGACGAAGAGGAAAGCCAAGTGCTGGCGCCCGGTATGCAGGTCGAACATCATATCTTCGGCGCCGGCGAAGTCGTCTCGATGGAAGGTACCGGTCAACAAATGAAGGCCGTCGTCCACTTCGAGGAAGTGGGCCCGAAGAAACTGATGGTTCGGCTGGCCCGATTACGGCGGATCGGGTAGGCGTGCCAGAGAGCAGGTCAGCTTTTCTTGGGGGGGCGGAGCCGGTCATCTTTTCCGGGGCCTGGAGCCGTTCGTCGTTAACCCGGGGATTTTTCGAGGGAAGACTGTTTTTTGACCCGGGGGATCTAGGAGAGAACTTGCGTTAACCCTGGGGTTTCGGGGGAGGGGTCTCATGTTCTCTTTTTACGTATTACACTATCGCCATAGTGTAATACCCCTGTATCCTGTTTTTAGCGTCATTACAGTATGGCAATACTGTAATATGAAAAAACCGGACGCCACCCAATACTGGCTACCTCCGAAAATCGAGCACCTCCGAAATTCCAACACCTCCCAAATTCCAACACCCCCCAAAATCCAACACCTCCCAACACCGGACGCCACCCGGCACCGGCATACAGCCTACATCTACGCTTCCCGACATGCGCTTTTTATTTGCCCTGCCCGTCTTCCTGCTCCTGACCAGTTGTTCATCGGATAATCGGACGCCGCTCGTGGTCTATTCCCCGCATGGCAAGGAAATGCTTACCGACGCCGAGCAGGCTTTCGAAGCAGCCTACCCAGACATCAATATGCAGTGGATTGATATGGGCGGGCAGGACGCCTATGACCGCATCCGCACCGAAAAAGCCAATCCAACAGCCTCCGTTTGGTGGGGCGGCGATGGACCAACGTTTTCCAGGGCTGCCGAGGAAGGCCTCTTGGCCACGTACACGCCATCATGGGCTAATGCCATCCCGGCGGAAGGCCGGGGCACAGGAGACACTTGGATGGCCACGTTCCTTACACCGGAGGTACTCCTATTCAATTCCCGTACGGTGCCAGAAGCTGAGCGTCCGAGAGACTGGGACGATCTGCTAAAACCCGAATGGAAAGATCGGATCATTATCCGCTACCCCCTAGCCAGTTCGACCATGCGCACCATCTGGGGCGCGCTCATCATGCGCCAAACTACCGTGGAAGAAGGATATCGCTGGCTGGCTCGTCTCGACCAGAATACCAAGACCTATGCAGCGGACCCGACACAGCTTTACCTGAAAGTGGCCCGGGAAGAAGGTGACGTATCGCTCTGGAACATGCCTGACACGTATATCCAGGCCGATATCAATGGTTATCCTTTTGGCTTTAGTCTGCCCTCGTCCGGAACGCCGGTATTACATGACGGGATTGCCATCGTGGCCGGTGCTCCGGCCCCCGAAGCCGCCCGGATGTTCTATGAGTTCGTGACGTCGGACTCGGCACTCGTGGATCAGGCCACCCGTTATTATCGCATCCCCGCCCGGACAGACCTCGACCCAACCAGTCTTCCTAGCTGGATGCTGGAAAGCGAAATCCAGGCGATGGACGTGGACTGGGTACGCCTCGCTGAAGAAGGCCCGACTTGGATGCAGTATTGGGATGAAAACATCAAGGGCCGCGGCGAATCGTACCTGGCCAACAATCCGGGATCCTGACGCGTGTAACGACCGATAACCAGGACGCCTGACTCAGTCCTCCATGACCGCTGCTGCCTCGCGGGCGCGCGTGGCTACAGGAAGACTGGCCCTGACCGCCACCGTGCGGACTGCAGCGGTCGGCACCTTCACGTTGGCATCGTCCTCATCAAAGTTCAGGAGAACCTCCAAAACGCCATCCATCGTGGACTCATCCATGATGAGCGTGCGCAGCTTGCTGGCACCGCGGAATCCCTTGAAATACCCGCCGTACATCCGGCGCATTTCGAGGACGCCTTTCTTTTCGCCCAGCCATTCGCACTTCAGGGCAAGGTGTTCGGCCACGACCTTGCAGCGCTCGGGCCATGAGGGTGGCGGTGGGACTTCGCCCGTTTCGCGGTAGATCTTGGCGTCCCGGAAAATCCACGGATTGCCGATAGCGCCTCGGCCTACCATAACGGCGTCTACGCCGGTCTCCTCAAACATCGCCTCGATCTTCTCCGGTGTCGTGGCATCGCCGTTTCCAATGAGGGGAATCGAGATGCCCGACTCTTCCTTGATGCGACGCAGCCACTCCCAGCGGGCTTCGCCTTTATACATCTGCTTTCGGGTGCGGGCATGGACGGCTAACGCTTTAACGCCCGTCTCCTCCAGCATGCGGGCGACATCCAGGATCTGAATGGTCTCGTCGTTCCAGCCGAGGCGCGTCTTGACCGTAACCGGACGGCTCGAGGCCCCAATGACCGCGGCCGTAATCTCCTGCATCTTGGGCAAATTGCGCAGGATACCAGCGCCACCGTCCTTACAGACCACTTTCTTTACCGGGCATCCGAAGTTGATGTCGATGATATCCGGCCCGACCGCATCCACGATCTGCGCAGCCTCTCGGACCTGCTCCACATCGCCTCCGAAAATCTGGATGGCTACGGGGCGCTCCTCCTCATAGATGTCGAGCTTCTGATGCGAGTCGTCTGCTCCGTACTTGAGCCCGCCCGAAGAGATGAACTCCGTGTACAGCATGTCCGCCCCGAACCGTTTACACATGAGGCGAAACGGCGGGTCGGACACATCTTCCATCGGCGCGAGGAAGATGGGACGGTCTCCGAGATCGATACCGGCAAGCTCCATACCGGGCGGAATGTTGCTGTAAGTGACTGGAATTCGGTGGTTTCAAGCGCGGGAGGCTGAAACAGGGCGGCCCGAGGGCGGTTCCGTCCCCCGAGGGCCGCGTACATTACGATTTGACCAATACAGCATCAGCATCTGTCATCTGGCCGGGGAAGGTGATATCCTGCCCGTGCCATGCGACGGACCGACCTAGACAATATCTGACCAACATGAAGCGCTTTTTCCTGCCCCTTCTCGTGGTATCCGTACTGCTGAGCGCATGTAACAGCTCGGACAACGGGGCGCCACGTCTCGAGAAAACCGTTATCCTGATATCGATTGACGGGATGCGTTCCGACTATATCGATTGGTTCGATACCCCGAACCTTGATCGACTGATTGCCGAGGGAGTCCATGCCAACGAAGGCATGATTCCCGTCTACCCCTCCAAAACCTTTCCGAATCATTACTCTATTGTTACCGGTCTCCTGCCGTCCAACCACGGTATCGTATCGAATAATATGTACGATCCGGAAATGGATAAGGCCTTTACCATATCCGATCGCGAAGCGGTGGAGTCCGAGGCATGGTGGGGCGATGGTGAACCGATCTGGACGGCCGTGCAGAAACAGGGAGCCAAGGCGGCCACCTACTTCTGGGTTGGCTCGGAAGCACCCTTTGAAGGTATTCGACCCGAACACTGGTACGTCTACGATGGCAGCGTACCGGGTAGTGATCGCGTTGACCAGGCTCTGACCTGGCTGGACCTTCCCGACGAGGAGCGCCCGCGCTTCATCTCCCTGTATTTCTCGGAGGTAGACGATGCGGGCCACTGGAACGGACCACGCGCCGAGGAAACGGCACAGGCTGTGGCCAATGTGGATGGATATATCGGACGCCTACTCGACGGTCTTGAGACGCGCAGCCTGTACGACCGGGTCAATATCATGGTCGTATCCGACCATGGCATGTCGCAGCTTTCCCCCGATCGGGTCGTGGCACTGGATGAGTATATCGATGCGAGCGATATCCGCTACTCCGACGGGTCCCCCTTGATCGGTCTGTGGCCGGTAGAGGGCAAGACGCGCGAGATTTATGAAGCGCTTGATGGCGCCCATCCCAATTTACACGTGTGGCTGAAAGACGATATGCCCGAGCAATTCAAGTACGCAGACCACGTGCGTATCCCGCCCATCATCGGGCACGTGGATGACGGCTGGTCGATTGCCCGCACGCGCGAATGGGCCAATGACAACCCTGAGCGTTTCACGGGCGGCACCCACGGGTATGACAACCAACTAGCCTCGATGCGGGCTCTTTTCGTCGGGCATGGTCCCGCATTCCGGGATGGCGTCACGGTCGAGCCGTTCCTGAATGTCGAACTCTACAATGTGATGGCGGGCATCATGGACATCGAGCCGTCTCCCAACGATGGTACCGCCGGGTCGCTTGACGCCATCCTGCAATAACACGCACTCCCCCTCTATTCGGGCTCCATTTGTGGACTACCTATACCAGGAACATCGCACCTTTTTTGCGCAGGTAGCCCACCCGATTGAAGCATTGGGTGGCGCCGAGCTCGAAGAGCTCGGCGCCACGGACATCGACCCCGCCTACCGCGGGGTCATGTTCAACGCTACCCCCGAAGTCCTCAGACGCATTGTCTATTGCGCCCGTATCCCCACGCGGGTGCTCGCGCCCTTGGCTACGTTTGACTGCCATTCCGACCGGTACTTGTACAAGCGATCCTGCGAAGAAGTGGACTGGATGTCCCTGATCGGCGTCCAAAAGACATTTGCCATCTTTGCTACGGTGTCCAACAGCCGGATCACGCACTCGAAGTATGCCGCGCTGAAGCTGAAGGATGCCATCGTGGATACTATCCGCAAGGAAACCGGCAGCCGGCCCTCGGTGGATCGCCACAATCCTGATGTGTCCCTCAACCTGCACGTTGAAAACAACCGAGCCACCATCAGTCTCGATGTTGCGGGGTACTCCCTGCACCGTCGCGGATACAGGCTGGATGCGATGGAAGCCCCGCTTCAGGAAACCGTGGCTGCCTCCATCATCCGCCTCAGCGAATGGGGTGGAGACTCAGCACTACTGGATCCCATGTGCGGCTCTGGAACCCTGCTGGCCGAAGCCTTCATGGTGGCGGCGAGCATGCCAGCACAGATATTGCATGAGGATTTCGGGTTCCAGCAACTGCCGGATTACGATGCAGCCGGTTGGACGAAACAGCGCGCTTCCCTGGATGCCGCCATCACCCCCGTCCCGGATGGTTTGATTCGTGGCTCTGATATAGATGGTGATGCTATCACGTGCGCGCGTAAGAACCTTGATCGCCTTCCCGGATCCGCTGTGATCCACGTCGAACGAAAGGATTTCCGCCACCTCGGCGACTTCGAAAACGGAGTCATCGTCACCAATCCGCCGTACGGCTTGCGGATCGGCAAGCGGGATGCCCTCGACGAGCTCTTCAAGAACTTTGGGGACTACCTGAAGCAACGCTGTACGCACTCGAGCGCCTTCATCTACGTCGGCAAGCCGGCCCTGCTGAAAAAGGTGGGGCTGCGTACCTCTTGGAAGAAAGAACTGGTGAATGGCGCGCTGGAAGGCCGACTGGGGCGCTACGATCTGTACTGATGCGCAGGCAACCTTGAGGGCGGCCGAACCGTAAGTCGATTTTTCCCTCACCAAAAATGGCCTTCCCTACGCCCCGCTCCATTGCTGCCTGCCTGACCCTCTCTGCCTTCGCGTTCCTGCTGCTCGTCCCGACCCACGCCCAAGAAGCACCAGCCATCCCCCCAGCCGACCCGGCCGATGTTGAATCCGTGGATGCCATCATGGCCGCCGTCTACGACGTTATCTCCGGGGCCAAGGGAGAAGTCCGCGACTGGGATCGCATGCGTTCCCTCTTTCATCCAAACGCCCGTCTCATACCTACGGGTTGCGGAGTGAACGGCTGCGGCTCCCGGTGGTGGTCTATCGAGGACTACATCTCCACGGCCGGCCCCCAACTCGAGGCCACCGGCTTCTTTGAGGTAGAGATCAATCGTGTTGAGGAGAGCTACGGCCAGATGGCGCACATCTTCAGTACCTACGAGTCCCGCTTCAACGCAGATGATCCAGAGCCTTTTTCCCGTGGCATTAACAGCTTCCAGCTCTTCAATGACGGTAACCGCTGGTGGGTGTTCAATATCTACTGGCAGCAGGAGTCCCCTGCAGCACCCCTCCCGGCCGAATAC
>JAAZVD010000249.1 GCA_018623785.1 Bacteroidota bacterium
TCCACAGCTATCGCGTTTTTGATAGTCAGGGACACGGCGATGACACCTATGTGATTGCCGCCCTCGAGGAAGTGCTGAACTGGCGCGCTACGAATCCGCACAAGCCCGCGGTTGTGAATCTCAGTCTTGGCGCTGTGGTGGATCGCGGAAGGACTGCGTTGGATGATGCTGTCCAAGCGGTCATTGATGCGGGTATCACGGTGGTGGTGGCGGCAGGCAATAGTGGGATGGACGCCGCTGAGGTAACGCCTGCCCACGTTCGGGATGCCATCACCGTCGGCGCTTATGATCGCTCCTACCGATTTGCTTCGTTTTCCAACCATGGTCCCATGATTGACGTCAGTGCACCGGGAAGTGATGTGCCCGTCTTGGCGCCAACCCATGATGTGATAACGATGTCGGGTACCTCCGTAGCGGCAGCTCATGTTACGGGGGCAGCGGCCTTGTACCTGGCCCAGCACCCTTCAGCCAGTCCCCGGGAGGTAGGGAAATTCCTTCGTCAACAGGCGCGTCGCAAACTGACCAGTGTGCCGCCGGGTACGTCTAGAAACACGGTGTGGGTTGGTCAGTGAGCTTGGAGGCTTTCTTTGCCCATGGAAGGCGCCCGCGGTGTTACCGCGGGCGCCTTCTGCGTATACCAACATCTCGATTTTCCTGATCAGGCTGCCTGTTGTCGGAACAAACCCTGATGGGGTATCCTTCTGATGTAATTCGCCGTTGCTCGGCAGTAACCCGAAGCATTGTTTTTATCCCGATAGCTTGCTTAAGCGGTTGGATTACCCGCCGATACACCTCACACTAACCCTGCGCACAAGCCGCAGGACATCATAATTATGGAACCGAACAAAAAGTATCCAGATTCGCCGTCAGAAGCGTCTTCCAATCCCACGGAGGGAGGACGCGGCTCGGGTAATTCCCCCACTTCTGACATGGGAGTGAGAGGTTCGTCATGGTCGTCGTCTCTAAAACAGATGCCTCAACTCCCTGCGTTCGTTCAGGCCATTGTTGATGCAACGCCACCAACGTTGATGGGCCTGGACCGCATACTTTTTCAATCGGAGCAGTTGGGTAAAGTGGATACCCAAAATCGAAACAATCTGAAGCTCTTTGTAGATACTATTCTCGAGCGAATGACCATGTCCAGTGCCTCGGACGTAGATCTTGGTAGCACGAGCACAAGAGGTCTCGTATGGTATCGCATTGACGGTGACAAGCGGCCAGACCTTAGCAACGCTCCTTTCTCAGTAGATCAGACCAATGTCATCATCCTCTCGCTGCTCAGCTCACGCGGTATCGCTGACCTGAGAGAAGATAAATCAGCGGATTTCTCTTACGAGACACCACTGGCTTCCGGGGACATGCAGCGATTCCGTGCCACGGCGTATCTCGACATGGGACAGATGGCCTTGAACATGCGAGCCATTTCAACCCGGCCGCGTCCGCTCCGAAGCCTTGGTTTTCATCCGAGTATCGAAAAGGGTTTGATGTTCCGTCATGTTCGGGACGGTCTGACTTTGATTACAGGTGTGACCGGTTCCGGAAAGTCCACGACACTGGACGCCGTCATCCACGCCAACAACGAAGACTTCAATGGACACATTGTCATTATTGGACGTCCGATCGAGTATATCCACAGTAGCGCCAAGTGCATCGTTCGCCATCGTGAGGTCGGTCAGGACGTAGCTACCTTCAAAGACGGTATTGTGCAGTCACTTCGGCAAGACCCTGATATGGTTGTTATTGGGGAAATGAGGGATCCGGAGACTATCTCAGCAGGGTTAGAAATAACCGATTCGGGTCACAAGGTTTTTTCCACACTCCATACTTCCAGTGCCGTCGAATCCATTGATCGTATTGTGGCCGAGTATCCCCCAAGCGAGCAGCCCAGGATCCGCATTCGCTTGGCTGATGTGCTTCGGTGTATTGTTTCCCAGAAGCTGCTGCCCAAGGTCGGCGGTGGCCGCATTTTGGCCAAAGAGGTTCTCTGGGTCACATCTCCGGCTCGTGCTGCCATCAAGAATGACAACAGTTCCGAGATCTACCAGATGATGTGGGAGGGATGGAACAATGGCCAGATTACCCTCGAGCAGGACTTGTACCGATTGATGCGCCAAGGGTTGATAACCCCGGAGGTTGCGTTGGACCACGCGAACAACAAGCGCCGATTCCAGCAATTGGTCTGATGCACTGAAGAATGTTCAAAACAGAACCAAATAACGAATATATCCTGGCCATCACGGTCTCCTCACAGGCTCTCGAGGCTGTGCTGGTCCATGAGACGCCGTCGGGTCCGGAGGTCCTCAAAACGTATAGTCGGGGACGTGCCGACGCTGCGAACCGGGAGCCTGATGACATGGCAACAGCGTTTGGCGACGCCAATGCTGAGAGCCAGGGCGTCAATCCCTCGCTGCCTAATTTCGAGGGACAAAGCACAGGCGGTGGCCTGTTCCTGTCCTCAGAATTCGGGGATCTGGCTGGAGGATCCGATGTCAGCATGGACTTTCAGTGGTCCTCCCAGACCGCTGTCCCCTGTGATCTTGAGATACAGGATATCATTGTCGACTGCAAGAACGCAGGTTACGAAGGCATCCAGATTGTCTTCGTATTGCCGGCCGAGTATCTCGGCTCGGAGGTGTTGGATTCCAACACAACCCCGCAGGCTGGTTCGGGGAGATCCAGAAAAGCGAAAAAAGATGCACTGCTGAAGCAATTCCTATCGGATCATCCGGAGGTCTCAGCAGACCAAGTTGCCTTTCTTCCGCTGAGTGACTTCAGCGGTGCCTATCGGAAGGAGCTGGCTGTGTATGCCAAGAACTCCGAACCGGTCAGCACATCGGTTCGGGCCATTCAGGAACGTAAAGAGTCGCTTCCTGTCATCGCAGCCATGCGGACGGAGGTGACCCTACTTTATGGGGCTCTGCGTGCTGTTCTGCTTCAAGATCAACGGGAAAACATCATTGCTGAAGCAGTGGGCGAGGCTCTACAGCAAGAAGCTCTTCCCGCAGCCGACAACGAGGTAAGCTTCGCTATCAGGGTCGGTACAGAGAATACGCTCGTCATGTTCACGGTGGGCAGTGAGTTGGTTCACTGCGAATCACTACGCTCCGTCACGGCCTTCGACTCCGCGGATACCATTTGCAGCCGTGCATTGCTCATGCACGACGAGTTCGGCATGGAAGATTCAGATCGCATTCTCCTCTTTGCCGATGAGTACGAGGACCACCTTCGGGCCAGTCTCGCACGCGCGTTTCCATCCGCGCGTGTTTCCCTGTTAAGGGATCTAGTGCCATGGGCGGAGGACACATCGCGCGCATCCATCGGCTTTGATTCGATTTTGGCGACGCTTGGAGCACTCA